>CBFGLL010000067.1:0-9472 GCA_965649585.1 uncultured Chitinophagaceae bacterium
TCTTTTGGCGAAAAACCGAAAGACAGTATTTCCCTGTTTAGCATCAGCCGGGCGGCTGCCATCAACAAAGTTTCGGGCAATTACTACTTTGATTTTTTCAGCTTTAGGGAAATGGGTGTGTTCGGATTCAACCATATCAACAACGCATTCGTTGGCAACAACGGCGACAGTATTTTTCTTTCAAAAAATGCCAGCCTTTATTCCCGCTGGGACACAGAAAAATCATTTCAGTCCCAGCTCACCACCACTATTAAACGACTGGTCACCTGCCCTGTAAATCTTTCTTTTACCCTGGTAACACAGGACCCGGTGAGCAGCAAATACAAACTATCTGTACGCAAGGTTGAAACACACCAGGTAATTTTTGAAACAAAAGATCTGGATCAACTTCCGCAACAGGTAGCCTATTCTCCCAACGGGCAGCAACTGTTATTTTCTCAAAACCCTTCATTTCAAAAATCCGAAATACAGGTAGTAGATATTAAATCTAAAAAGATCTCGCAGGTAATTCCCGTGGCTGGCGACCTGCTCAATGCAGCCTTTACTAACGGCGACAGCGCAATTGGTTATGCTACCCAGGATGTGTGGGTGAAGTGGAACCTGAATGATCAGCGGATTGAAAAAGAAATTTCCGGCACAGCTTTTTTTTCTGGGTTCAGGTTATTGGATGCTGTGGCTGCTGCTGATTTTTTATTGGTACACACACAGGCCATGAACAGCATGGGAATGGCATTGCATCAGAGTGAGTTGCGCTTGAGTGCTACCGGGGATATGGCCGTTTTTGCCGAGGTAAAAAAGGGTGGCGAGGAAACCATTGTAATTCCCGATGACTTTACGATGCAGCTCAATGATATCCCCGACTTTGCCACTGATTTTGTTTTTAACAGCGCTAAAACCCATTTCACGCTGTTGGGTAATAACGACAAACGATTGCAGGTGTGGGAAACGCAGAGCCGAAAAAAAATATTCGATAAATATTTTACGGATCCCGTGCAGGGATTTATTGATGAAAGCGGGCGTTATCTATGGGTGATAGAATATAAAAAAGGAGATGCGAGGCGATTTCGTTTAAGGCATATAGACCTGGAAACAGGCAAAATGATCAGCAGTGATCAACTTACCGCCAGTGAAGGGGCTTTTAAAAATAATAGCAACAAAGTGCATGCAGTGGCGTTGAAAGATGAAGCCAATGCCTGGTATGTATCTGATGAAAGTAATGCTTTGTGGAAGTTCAGCGGCAACAATTTTGTGCCTGAAAAATATGAATTCAACTCCCCGGGATTCATCACGGTTCGTGGCATTCGGCTGGACGATGCTGGTAAAATTTTAATGAATGTTTACAACAGCAAAAGAACCAGGGATATCCTTTGTGTGGATTTTAAAAAACGTAGTTTTTACAAATTAGCAGAGGGGGAGTATGCTTTGCCCGTTTCCTACAAAAATGGCTACCTGCTTGGCTCTGGTAATGCTGTTGACTTTTACGTGAATGGCAAAAAAGAAAAAAGTTTCCCGGTTGATGCAAAGCTTGTACGTATTGCCAGTTCTTCCAGGCAAGATGGTTTCTGGATGCAGTTGGTAAAACCCGATAACGAAAACCTGCTGGCTTTTGCAGATGCAGGTGGCAACATAGTGTACAAAAAAATAAAAGAGGGTGCCATGGGGCTTGAGCTGCTTCACAACGGGCAGCTTGTTTATTTTAGGGAAGGCATCAAAACATTTGTAGACGAAGCAGTGGACCCCATTTTATGGAATGCGGTGGTAAGTAAAGACCTTAGTGATGAAGTTCCCTCTGTATCTCCTTCTGGCCGCTACATTTTAAAAGGCAAGCTGATACTTGACCTTGCAGAAGCCAACCGGGTTGCGATTGATCCATTTGTGCATTCCATGTTTGTCCCCGGCAAAACTGATCTCGACCGCATCGAGTTATTCAGCAAAGGCTGGGATAAAAACAAGTATTTCTCAATAAGAAAAATCAGCGGAACAGATACTTTAGTGAGCAGTACACAGGTGCCGATACCAGCCGATATGCTCATTGGCTACGACCATAACAAACTATTTATTTCCCCTGATGAAAAATGGATGATCACCTATGCTGATTTAAGTATCAACTCCGGCAAAAGAGCGGGACCCATGGTGTGGAACCTGCAAACCCTGCAGGGGTACCCGTTTCCATCGTCCTTTGCAGAATACATCCCATTCTTTTCCTCCGAACCAGGGCGTGTATTTGTAAAAGATGCAATGTCGTACAACCAGGAAACCATGCAATCCTTATTTGACCTTACGGAGTTTACCCTTGACCTCGCAAAAGGGCCGGTGCAGGTAAAAAAATCAAAAAAACAACATGAACTCGTTCTACCGGGCGGGTACAATTTCGAAATTCCTGAATTCAGTTCAATCGATTGGAAAGAAGAAAACAGCACTAAAGTGAAAAAACAATTCTTTTCAAAGGAGAGCCTGCATAGTTATGCCTTCAGCCCGGCGCAGCAATTGTTGTTTGGAGGCACCGCAGAAGGTGTGTTACATACATGGGACATCAATGGCTCATCCAGTCCTGTGCTGTCGCAGCAGGTAAGTACAGGGCAGATCAATTACATCATCAACCGGAACGATAAATTGTATATTTTTTCAACCGGGTCAAATATTGCCATCTATTCGATTCCGCAGAAAAAACTCCTGGCCAATTTACAGTACATTACCAAAGACGGTGATCCAAAGCTCGCCATGTACACCCCGGAAAAATATTTTAACCTGGATCCTGAAGCGGTGGATGCCCTGCATTTTATAAGAAGGGGAAAATCATTTCCGTTAAGCAGTTATGAATTGCAGGGAAACAGGCCTGATAAAGTGTACGCTGCCATGGGCTTCGCAGGTAAAACTTATGTGGAAATCCTGAAAAAAGGCTGGCAAACCAGGTTAAAAAGAGTGGGCGTACAACCGTCTGAAAGTTTTTTACAATCACCCGGCCCTGCTGTTAGCTGGAACAGAGACGCATTACCGTTGTATACAAAAAACCGGGAATTGCCGCTGAGGTTTTCAGTAAAAGACAGCACGGGGAATTACCTGTCTAAACTATTGATACATGTAAACGGTGTGCCTCTTTCTGCAAAAACAGGAATAATAATTAGCGGGGCAAAAAAAGATTTTAACTATGATGCTCCCATAGTTTTAAACAGGGGTAAAAACACCATCAATGTAGTGGCCGTAAACAACAAGGGACATGAAAGTGTAGAACAATCACACGAAATATTTTTTGAGCCGCAGGAAAAACCGGTAAGCAAAATAGTTTATATCGGCGTGGGGGTGTCAGAATACAAAGACAGCTCAAAGAACCTGGTGTACGCAGCCAAGGATGCAAAAGATATTGCTGCACGCATCAGGTACTTTGCAGACAGTGTTGAGACCTATACTCTCACAAATGCAGATGCCACTCTTACTAAGATCGCCGCTATAAAATCTATCCTGCAAAAAACCAATGCCGATGATGCAGTAATACTTTCTTTTTCCGGTCATGGAATGATTGACAGCGCCGCAGAATTTTTATTTGCTCCCCATGACATGAATTTTAATGCGCCTGCACAAAGCGGTGTTTCCATGGCAATGATCGACGACTTGCTGGATAATATACCTGCACGAAAAAAATTACTATTGATAGATGCCTGCCATAGCGGGGAGCAACTTGAAGGCCTAAGCGCAAACGCAGCATTACCCACAGGCACTACCGCTGTTAACACAAAAGGCGTAGACAAGATAAAAAAGAAACAGGACCAGGAGCAGGAAGCGGAGCGCAAAAGCTATATGGCTATGAAGGAATTGTTTGGCGACTTTAGCCGGGGCAACGGGGCTTTTATGATCTCCGCCGCAGCCAGTAATGAATTTGCGCTCGAGAGCAAACAGTGGAACAATGGTGTGTTTACAGCCAGCTTTTTAGAAGCCCTTTACGAAATAAAAGAAAAAAGTGCCGATCATACCATCAAAGTGCGTGAATTGCGCAAAGCCATTTATGAAAAAGTAAAACAGCGCACCCGTGGCCAACAAACACCCACCAGCAGGCAGGAAAATGGATGGTGGAACTGGAGCTTTTAATATCCAGAGCAAGATATAATACCTTTGCAGCTGGATAAATTTTCATCACTCATGAAAGAGCCTGTAATCATCAGCTACGAGCCCCGCTACCGGCAACATTTTATTGACCTGAACACAGAATGGCTTCAAAAATATTTTGTGGTTGAACCACACGATCAGAATGTGTTCAATAACATGGAAAAGCTGATACTGGAACCCGGTGGTGAAATATTTTTTTGTATGTATGATGATAAAGTGGTGGGCACTGTAGCCATGGAAAGAATGGACGACACAAGTTTCGAACTAACAAAAATGGCCGTTACAGATCAGTACAAAGGCAAGGGATTTAGTAAGTTGCTGATGCAGGCCTGCATTGATTTCGCAAAACAAAAAGGTATTAACAAGATTGTGTTGTTGTCCAACAGATCGCTGGTACCTGCCATATCATTGTATAGGAAATTCGGCTTTAAAGAAGTGCCACTGGATCCCACGGATTATTCAAGGGCCAATATCCAGATGGAATTGGAGCTCGCTGGAAACGTCTAGGTTTTCATGCTTGTTCAGGCTTTTTTTCTACCTTTCCTTATCAAATTTAGCCCATGAAGCTGCGGGTTACTATCATTTTTATTTGCATTGCATCTACTTGTTTTGCCCAATCAAAAACCAACTGGGGTTTTATGAATGGAATGATCTATCTCAAAAACGCAGACTCTTTAGTTGGGCTCGTTGAAAAACAGCTGGTATATGGCGAAACGCTTGCCTTTAAGCAGAGCGACAACGGGGAAATAAAAGAAATTCCAAATGCGCAAGTGCGCTATTTTATAGCCGATAATAAAATATTTGAGTCTGTGCCGCTGAATGGTCGTTTTATGATCATGCATAGGATGGATACCGGCAAGATGGCGCTACACGAATACAACGAAGTGGTTTACGGAGAAGAAAAATATGACAGGTCGTTGGGAAGGAAAACAAAAGAAGGAAACGTAATAATTCATTATGTGGTGAGTAAGCCAGGAATGATACAGGAGCTGAAAGAACCTACGTTTAAAGGGCTACTACCGCAAATATTTTCCGACTGCCAGCGGATGGCGGGAAAGGTTTCGAGGGGAGATTACCTTTTTGAAGACATGCCACAGATCGTACAGGATTATAACAATTGCAAAGGTGCTTATTGCGAGCATTCTCCTAAGCCAACAGAGTGAAAAAATGATGTAAAATTTGTAGTTATGGATCAACACAACCTTCAACGAATGGACAATATCGGTATCGTGGTAGCCTCCCTCGACACGGCCATTGCTTTTTTTGAAGAGCTTGGGCTAAAACTTGAAGGCCGTATGAAGATTGAAGGCGAATGGGCAGGCAAGGTTACCGGTATCAGGGATCAACAGGTGGAAATTGCCATGATGGTAACTCCCGATGGTAACAGTCGTCTTGAACTGTCAATGTTCATTCATCCGCAAGTGATCGGCGATCATCGAACTGCAGCGGTAAACTCATTAGGCTACCTGAGGGCAATGTTCGCAGTGCGGGATATTGATGACACCGTGGACAGATTGAGTAAACTCGGGGGTGTTCTGGTGGATGAAATTGTAAATTACCAGGACATTTACCGGCTTTGTTATATGCGTGGCCCCGAAGGGATCCTTATAGGGCTTGCACAGGAACTTGGTCGCTAATCTTACAACTATTACAACTCCCACCTGTTGCATTGAAAGCATAGCTGCAAAAAAAGCCGTACCCAGTTAGGTACGGCTACAGGTTACAAAGTCAATTAATTACTTAAGTGTCATTACTCCAAACCTCGTTCTTTTTTTGAACAATTTCAAAAGGGCAGAAGAAACCATAAACTTATCTTTAGAAATATTGGAGATGCTGGTGGGAATAGTGATATAATCCTCATCCTGGTGGCTGTAAATACTTTGGCGGCTTACGTTTCCTTTGGCATCCAGCGTGGAAGCCATAAAAATGGAGCGTTTAAAATTCACCACATCATCCGGCTTCTTGCTGAAATCTCTTTCTACATTATCCTTATCATCATTGTACAACAATACCAGCTTATCATTATACACTAACGGGAAATAACCCAGGAATAAAGTAGAATTGGTAAGCTTCTGATTTTTGGGTACACGGGTAAAAATAGCCCTACCCTCTTTATCAATATTGGTGTTTACAATTGTACCAAAAGTGTAACGGTAATCAGTGCGCATAGCACCGGTACGTGGGTTGGAAGTAGTGATCACATCCAGCCGGTAGTACTCGGCGATCAGGTCTACCGTACCATTACTCCTATTCATGATGTGGCGTATGCGGAAGTTATTTGATAGCCCGGGGTCTTTTTCATTGTCTGATCCGTAACCATCCTTATCAACCATTTCTACCAGTGCATCCGGGAAAGTTACCATGGTAGGATTTTTTACTTCAGAACTATTACCATCCAGGGTTGCGTAAAAAGCACCATTGATCCTGCCGTTATACTTCCTTTTATACAACCCGGCAACAGTGATATTATTATTGTTGTTGTATGTAAGTTTAGTACCCTGTATGTATTGATCATTCAGTTTAAATACAATCTCCTTGCCTTTGGCACTGGTGCCATCGTACACTAACAATTTATAGGTATAAGAAGGAATTTTTGCACCGTCGTCACGTACTGTTTGCCTTGTAACTTCCCTGTCGTAGTGCTTAATAGCCACAAATACCTTTCCGTCATTGGTTACATCCTGGTCGTAGATAGATACAAAACGATCGCCGATGGGTAGTTCAATTTCTTTTTTCCAAAGTGATTTAAGGTTGGTATCAAACACACCTATAAAAAATTTTTTATTCTCTTTTTTTCGATCCGGCCCTTCTACAAATAATAAAACCTTTGAAGAATCCAACGACAATTTATAACTGGGTTCAGCCTGGTCGCTCCTGCTATCGGATGAATACGTACCCAAAATGATGCTATTGCTTGTTGCCAGGGTTTTTTCATTGATCTTTAATGCATGTACAGAAGTTGTTTTGTCTTCCTTGTTGTATGACTCATACATAAAGAAAATATTGTCCCCATATTTTTCAAAACCCTTGAATAAGGCGTTTTTGTCCTCAATGGGCAATTCCGACTCAGTAATTGTTTCCATGTTTTTGTCTACTAAAACAAGGATGGGTTGAATCCCCCTGCGGGCAGCTTTGAATTTAAGGATGATGAATTTTCCATCCTTCAATGACACGGCATCTTCATAATCATACTTCAATTTGGCGTTTTCTCCCCAATTAACGTTGAAGGTTTGCGCCTGCACATTGGCTAACACAAAAGAGAGTACGAGGATTGCAAATAAATGTTTCATAATAGCGTTAGTTTTAAAAAAAATATTTTTAGTGGCCAAAAATATAACTTCGGGCCATTTCACAATCAACTATTAAATAAACTTTCTCTAAACCAATGAAAAAGATCATTTCCGTTTTACTAATCTGCTTTATGTGTATATCTGCAGGAGCCCAGGACACTGTTTACTTTGGAAAAAATAATTCGCATGGTAATGGCAAAAAGAAACAACATTCTGCTGAATTAAACATTATCAAAATTTCACCTTTGTCTTTTATTTCAGGTTTCATACCTGTTTATTATGAAAGAGAACTCACACCGTTTTTTTCGATACAGGTGGGTGCGGGTGTTACTACCCGTAACTACATGAGGGGATGGATAAATACACTTGATGAAGGTGAAGAAGCTAAAGGAACCACCACCTGGAATGCGCCGGGGAACGAAGGGAATTACAACCAAAGCAATCCTTTCGAATTCAGTAACAGGAAAGCTAATATCGGGTATTGCTTTTCTATTCAACCCCGCATCTTTTTCGAAAGTGAAGGCTTGGAAGGAAGTTTTTTAGGCATTTCGTATGACTATTATCATTACTCCACGTCTGCAAAAAAAATAGCAACCGGCCCGGGCAATATAAATGGCGAACCTGTTTTTACAAACAAAATGTTTAAGGAGTATGAAAAGTTTGCAGATATATCTGCTTATTTTGGTTCCCAAACATTGTACGACAGAATTGCTTTGGAATATTCCATCGGCCTTGGGCTACGCAATGTAAAATCTAAGCACTACGCTTATACCACAGACTATAACAGTGGTGAATATATTGATGGGGAACTCAATAATAAACAAACCAAACTGGCCTTTAACCTTGCCATAAAAGTGGGATATCATTTTTAAATGTTCTGCCTGCTAATAATTATTTAAAAACCCTCCGGATTGGAGGGTTTTAATTTTTTATAGCTGTTCTTTCACAAATTCCATCAGGCCTTTTATTTTACCGGGCGAAAAGTCAAAATCAAGGCCTGCTGCCTTGTACAATTCCGGCAGTGTTTTGGTGCCCCCCAGGGCCAGTGCCTTGCAATAATTATCAAGTGCCTGCTCTTTATCTTGTTTGTATTGCATCCACATACCGATGGCCCCTAATTGTGCAATACCATATTCAATATAATAGAACGGCACTTCGTATAAATGCAACTGCCGCTGCCACGCATTGCTGCGGTAGGCATCAAGGTCGCTGTAATTAATCACAGTGTCCTGGAATTCTGCCAGTACGGTTTTCCATGCAGCAGTTCTTTCGGTGTGTGTATGCACAGGGTTTTCATACACCCAATGTTGAAACTTATCAATGATGGCAATCCAGGGAAATATGCTGATCACTCTTTCCAGCTGGTGCTCCTTTGCACGTTGCAGGTCTTCTTTGTTATCAAAAAAACTATCCCAATGATCCATGCTGAACAATTCCATTGCCATGCTGGCCACTTCAGCAATTTCCATCGGGTATTCCTTAAAACCATTTAGTGGCAGCGGATGTGCAAGAAAAGAATGCACCGCATGTCCACCCTCATGCACCATGGTGGTAACATCACCCATTTGACCCGCTGCATTCATAAAAATAAATGGGGCCCCACTTTCAGCAAGCGGACAGTTGTATCCACCAGGTGCCTTTCCTTTCCTGCTTTCAAGATCGAGATGGTTCATCTCTCTCATCTTACTAAGGCACTGGCCAAAAAACGGGCGCATTTTATTAAAACAATCAATCGATTTTTCCAGCAACTCATCACCGGTTTTAAAAGGTCGTAAAGGCTGCAGCCCCTCGGGCTCAGCGTCCATATCCCATGGTCTTAATTCATCAAGGCCCAGCTTTTTCTTTTTCTTTTCATATATCTCGTTTACCAGTGGCAACACGTGCAGTTTAACGGCCTCGTGGAATTGAAAACAATCTTCTTTTGTATAATCGAAGCGGCCCAGTTCTTTAAAACGATAATCCCTGTAGTTATCGAAACCAGCATTGCGGGCTTCCTGGTGGCGCAGTGCGATCAACTTATCGTACAACTCCTCCAGTTGCAGTTTATCCTGCAGGCGTCGCTCCTGTATTTTGCGATAGAC
>CBFGLL010000068.1:0-9428 GCA_965649585.1 uncultured Chitinophagaceae bacterium
TAAAAGGAACCGAATTTCCAGAACAGATCCTTACCGTAGGTGGTCACCTCGATAGCTGGGATATTGGCGAAGGGGCTCATGATGACGGTGCTGGTTGCGTACAAAGCATTGAAGTGATAAGAGTGCTTAAGGCCCTGGGTATAAAACCGAAAAGAACCATCAGGGCAGTTATGTTTATGAATGAAGAAAATGGTGGAAGAGGCGGGAAAGCTTACCTGGAATGGGCCAAAAAATATAAGGAACAACATGTGTTTGCGCTCGAAAGTGATGCAGGTGGTTTTACGCCAAGAGGCATCAGTATGGATATGAACGAGGAAAAAAGAGAAAAACTTGTGAAGTGGAAGCCGCTCTTTTATGAATTTGGCGTGTACGATTTTTCGCCAGGCGGCGGTGGTGCTGATATTGGTTATCTTAAAGAGATTGGAACGGCACTTGCAGGGTTTGCACCGGACAGTCAACGATATTTCGACCTTCACCATGCTGCCAACGATGTGTTTGAAGCAGTGAGCAAAAGAGAATTGGATCTTGGAGCGGCCAATATGGCCATGCTCATGTGGTTGGTAAGTGAATATGGTTTGTAAGAACTCTTTTATTCGTTCAAAAAATTAATATATGGAAGATGTAAAATTTACCAGCCCCTTACCCGCCAAAAGAAGATCGGGTTTTAAAAAATTTCTCTGGATATTTTTTTTAATCGTACTCGCAGTGCTGGCCATAGTGGTTTGGTGGAGGTATTATAATGTATTCGGTGAGGGCGTAAAATCGGGGGAGCTCAACTACGTGGTTAAAAAAGGAAATATCTTTAAAACATATGAGGGCAAACTCATTCAAACAGGTCTCAGGTCACGAACGGTGGGTTCTGTACAATCATACGAGTTTGAATTTTCAGTGGTGAATGATAGTATTGCAAAAATATTGATGGAAAATAGCGGAAGCTATTTTGATCTTCATTACAAGGAATACAGGAACTCACTTCCCTGGCGTGGGTTTAGCCCGTACATCGTTGATGGTATTTTAAAAATTGAAAAAGTAGGGCGCTAACTACTGGCCCGCATATAATAAAAAAATAACCGGTTGCTTATGAAGCTCCGGTTTTTTTATTTTCCAATCTTTTACAGCGAATGTTTTGATCCACTCATTTTGGCCGGTAATATTGGCGGCAACACAGAGTTTCGTAGTGCCTGCGCACACCTGAATAATGGTTTCCAGCAACTGGTTGTTGCGGTAAGGAGTCTCAATAAAAATTTTGGTGCTCTGATTTTTGAGTGAATGTGCTTCCAGTTCTTTTAGCTTTTTGGCTCTTTCGTGCTGGTCGATGGGCAGGTAACCAACAAATTCAAATTGCTGGCCGTTCATTCCGCTGGCCATAAGTGCAAGTAAAATTGAACTAGGGCCTACCAACGGTTTTACAATGCAACCAACTTGCTGGGCTGCTGCCACCAGCACCTGGCCTGGGTCGGCAATGCCCGGGCACCCAGCTTCACTGATAATGGCAATGTTTTTTTGTTCGGCTATTTTGTTTTTGAATTGTTGCACCTGTTCCTCTTCAGCCTTGTGGATGGTAAACCATTCAAAATCGTCGATTACTATCGACTTGTCGAGTGTTTTTAAATAACGCCTTGCCGTTCTTTCGTTCTCTGCAAAAATAACGGTGCAATCCTTAACTGCATTTAATATGTAGGCAGGTATAGCATCGTAACCATCTGGCGACAGCACAGAGGGGATGAGGTAAACGCTACTCATAAAAATTGTATCACTTGTTTTTTGCGTGCATTCAGCAGGCTGAGCGTAGCAGCCACTACGGCATAACTTGGTGCCAGCACCCAGCCCACGATAGGTATCATGTGCATCAGGTAAAAAATAAGGCCATTGCCAATTGCCAACCCTTTATGTCTCCCAATGAAATCTATACTTTGAGAAACGGAAAGTTTGTTGCGTTCGCTGCTGTAATCGAGCATCGAAAATCCGAAGTAGTAACATTCTACCATCAGCGCAACGAGGGGCGCAATCCAGCCTACCAAGGGCACAAATGACAAAATAAAAATGCTGAGTACATATACCGTTTGCCACAGCAGGTTTCTTAAAGCTATCCGTATTCCTCTCCAGATGTCCTTCATGAGTTGTGAAGCACTGAAAGGAAAATCCCTGCCTTCCATAATACTTTCTGTTTTTTCACTCAGGTATGCAAACACCGGCGAAGCAATAATGAGAAAGAGGTATTTAAACAAGGAAAAGTAAAACATCAGCATCACCAGCCAGAGAATAATTTGACCGACGATCAGTAAAAAGCTCACCCAACTGTCCTGCAGCTTGTCCAACCAGGTTTTGATACCTGTTTTTACCATCATAAATTCGATGGCTGCATTACTGGATGTCCAGAATAAATACATGCCAGCCAGGAAAAGAATGGTATAGATCAAACCCGGTATCAGTATCCATTTCCACAGCCGGTGCTTGCTGATAAACTGATGCGCTTGCATGTAAGATTGAATGGATATGATGATCTCTTTTAACATGGAGGCGCTGAATTTGGTTGCTGGGTTAATAAAATTGGCGGCTTTTCCCGGTATGCCTGGGTCTAAAGATATTAAACTATCCTTATTTTGCCTGATCATGAAAAATTAGCTGAGCATGAAAAAACTTTCTTTAAAATTTTACAACCGCAAAGATGTGGTGGGTATAGCCAGGGAATTGTTAGGAAAAATTGTAGTTAGCAATGTTGACGGCCTTACAACAAGCGGACGAATTGTAGAAACAGAAGCTTATGTGGCTTTTGTTGACAAGGCTTCGCATTCTTTTAAGGGACGGCGTACTGCTAAAAATGAACATATGTATGCTGCACCCGGTACTTCGTATGTGTATATCTGTTATGGCATACATCAAATGCTCAATTTTGTTACAAACGAAAAAGATATCCCGGATGCTATTTTGATCAGGGCCATTGAGCCTATAGAGGGAATTGAAACCATGCTTCATCGCACCGGAAAACTGAAACTTGATAATTCCCTTACAAAAGGACCGGGCAACGTAGGTAAGGCGCTTGGCTTAAATAAACTTCATTCGGGGCTTAGTTTGCTGGAGGATTCCATCACAGTATTTGATGACGGTTTTAAAATAGAAGATCAGCAGGTGGGCATCAGTAAAAGGATTGGGGTAGAGGCGGCGGGTGAGGATGGTTTATTACCTTACCGGTTCTACTTAAAAGGTAACCCGTATGTAAGTGCAAGGCCCAGCAAATAAAAAACCCGGGCGTAACCCGGGTGTATAATGTTGAATTAAATCTTTTTAAAATCTTGGACAGGGAATTCCTTTGGCTTCCACGGGGCGATGAATATAGATCACTGAAAATTCCGATCCGCCACGACTGCTGGTTGCTGCTTTTAAGCTGCTGATATTTACATCGTAGCTCGCACCAATTCTTAATCCTCCAAACTCCAGCCCCACGTAAGGAATAATAGCATCATTTAACCTCATCCATGATCCCAGGTACACATTGGTAGGGTTGCTATTATCGCCGTTGGCGTTTAAACCAACTGCTGCACCAAATAAAGTTTCACTGGCTTTATTTTGTATCTGGTGAATGGCAGAGGTGCTTAAACTTACTACATCACTTAAAAAGAAAGTACCACCACCGTGAATGGTTACACGACCATTGAGGTACCAGTTTTTATCTTTAAAACTCACTTTTGGTTTATTGATATGGTACATGGATGCGCCAATGTAATAGTTGTTCTCCCCGTTAGTGGATCCTGAAAACAACACACCTGCATTCATGTCAACATAACTTTGATTTCTTCCGTTGGTTAATATATCAGAAGTAGTACCGGTAAAACCATTTTGGGTAAGCATGTCTTCAAAAGTAAGCTTGCTGATATCGAGGTTCATACTGCTATAGGTACCCTGGAAACCAGCGCCAATAGTATTGTACCCATTTTCGTCCAATGCTTTGTGATAGGATAGTGATAAAGAACCATAGTTCAGTTTCAACTGGCTGTTGGCACTGGCATCGGCTACGCCGGAAATGCCCACACCAAAAATGTCGTTTTCCGGGATCCTGTTTCTCAGGATGGGAAAGTCGAATGATGCACTGGTGGTAACATAGGCTTTTGGAATAGATGGCCATTGGTCCCTATGATTGGCTGCTAACCTCCAGCTACCGTCAAATTTTCCTGTAAACGCAGGGTTGAGGGTAAGGGGAGAAGCAAAAAACTGTGAAAAGTGAGGGTCTTGTGCCTTTGCTACAAAACATATCGCCACAGCGAAACCAAGGAGGAGGTATTTTCTCATTCTTTAGTAAGTTCTAGAAAATAAAGATAAGGAAATGATGCTAATTGCTGCATCCATCCAACAATCATTTGATGAAATGCTGAATTATAGAAAAATGACTATTCGTTTTTGGATATCGTTACGGTTAATTCTGCATTTTGGTACCAAAAGCAAGGTCGCCGGCATCGCCCAGGCCGGGAACAATATATCCCTTGGCAGTCAGTTCATCATCAATATCGCCGCACCAGATAACCGCTTGGGGTTCTTCCCGTAAAACATACTCAATACCCACGGTACATGCAATGGCGCATACTATATGAATTTCTTTAATATCGCCTTCGGCTTTTAAAAACTGTATTGATTTTACCAATGAAGCACCGGTAGCCAGCATCGGATCGCTGATTATCACCACCCGGCCATCCAGTTCGGGGCAGCTCATATATTCCATGCTTATTTCAAAACTACCGTCTGGGTGGTGTTTGCGGTAAGCACTTAAAAAAGCATTATCAGCATGATCAAAAAAGTTGAGCAGGCCATTGTGCATGGCCAGGCCGGCCCTCAGTATCGTTGCCAGTACGGGTTGTTCTCTAAGCACCTTACAATTAGCCAGGCCCATTGGAGTAGTGATCTCCTTTTCTTCCCATTCCAGCGTTTTGCTGATCTCGTAACCGATGGTTTCTGCAATACGTTCAAGGTTGCGCCTGAAACGTAAACGATCGTTTTGAACTTCCACATTTCTCAATTCACTTACCCAATTACTCACTAATGAATGCTGCCGGCTAAAATTGTGTACCATAACTAAGGTTGACTAGGCTTTAAACTTACTGTTAATTTTTAAATGCACTGCCGCAAATCTATAATAATTTATAGCAAGCCCTTATTTTTGGTTACACTTTAATAAAACAACCCATGAACAAGTTTGTTATTGTAATATGCTTATGTGGCTTTTTATTTTCCGCCTGCGGTTCGGAAGCGGAGAAGGAAAAACAAATGAATGATCTGTATGAACAAGGCAAGTTGTCCCTGGAAGAAATAGAGAAACAAAATCCTCCAAAATTTATCTCAATCAGCGGAAAAGATAAAAGGAACCTGGTAGGACAGACGGTTGTACGAGGTAAACTTACCAACAACGCAAAAATGGCAACGTTTAAAGATATTGATATCAAACTTTCGTTCTACAGCAAAACAGGTGTGTTATTACAGGAAGACCAGGAACTGATATACGAAACTCTTGCCCCGGGGGCCAGCACATCTTTTAAATCAAAATACTTTGCGCCAAAAGGCACGGATAGTATCGCTATGAAAGTGGTGAGTGCTAAATATTAGGGAGGGGAAACTGGAAACTGGAAACTGGAAACGGGATACTGGATACTGGATATCCCGATTTCATTTTATTCATCGGGATCTTGTTTTTCTAAAGCTCCTGCGTCGCTTTGAAAAACTACGACTAGATACTGGCCCTCGTAATATTTTTAAAATTTTTTACAATGATGTTTGCGTTTGGGGTATTTCATCAATAAAGCTGAAGCTGTCGCCGTTGAATAAACCTTTATCGCTTAGTTTTAAATGTGGGATCACCAGGAGTGCCATGAATGACAAAGTCATAAAAGGTGCAGAGAGTTTGCTTCCCAGCTCTTCTTTTGCAAATCGATCTATTGCTGTATAATCTCCGGCAACCTTATATCCATCCCCCGTACTCATGAGGCCTGCCACGGGCAAGGGTAGTATTTTTTCTTCGCTTTGATTCACTGCGCTTATACCACCCTGTGTACGAATGATGAGGTTTACGGCCCTGCAGATGGATTTATCATCTACACCCACCGCTACAATATTATGGCTATCGTGTGCCACCGAACTGGCGATGGCACCTTGCCTGAGCCCTATATTTTTAATAAACGATTTTGCCACTATCGCATTTTGATACCGGTTAACCACCACGATCTTTAAAATGTCTTGCTCAACGTTTGCAACCAATAGCCCGTGGTGAATGGTAGCCGGCAGCGTTAGCCTGTTGGTGATCAGCTGCCCGTCAAGCGCTTCAATCACATCGAGCATTGTTTTGTTATTGGCCGGGGATTCAAACTCAGTTACTGTTTTTTCTGCGCAGTTAAAATTATTGAGGGTGGGTGCTGGCTGGGTAGAGATATTTGTTTTGCCGTTTTCGGCAACTTTCTCGCCGGTAATATAAGTTGCCAGCACTTTAAAATGTTGAAGGTCTTCTAACATTACAATGTCCGCATCATCGCCCACTCTCAATATGCCATTACGCATATTGTAATGCAACACAGGGTTGATGCACGCTGCCTGCAATACTTTGAAAACGTTGATTCCTTTGGCCACTGCCCTTTCGCATAATTGGTTGATATGCCCATCTGCAAGGCTATCCGGGTGTTTATCATCGCTGCAGAACATCATGTTATCTGAATGATCATGCATCAGCCCAATCAAGGCATCAAAATTTTTGGCTGCGCTTCCTTCCCTTATCAAAATCTTCATGCCGTGCTTCAATTTGTCAAGCGCTTCTTCTGCAGTAAAACATTCATGATCGGTGCTGATGCCGGCATCTATATATTGTTTAGCCATATCAGCCCTTAGCCCGGGTGCATGTCCATCTACCGGTTTGCCATATTTTTTTGCTGCCGCAATTTTTTGGATCACTTCTTCATCGCCATTTAATACCCCCGGAAAATTCATCATTTCACTCAGGTAGTTAATGTCGGGCATTGCCAGTAGCGACTCCACTTCACTTACCGAAACAGTGGCGCCGGCAGTTTCAAAAATGGGGGCAGGCACACAACTTGGCGCTCCGAAATGAAATTTAAAGGTAACCGTTTTGTCGTTTTCTAGCATATACCTTACTCCTTCAACACCGCAAACATTTGCAATTTCATGCGGATCGCTAATAGTGCCCGTGGTACCATGCACAACCGCCAGCTTGGCAAATTCGGCGGGCACCAGCATACTGCTTTCTACATGTACATGGCTATCAATAAAACCAGGAATGAGGAAAGGCTCGCCTTGCTTAGGTTGGGCATCGAGCGTACCGATAGCCACTATTTTGCCATCTTTTACCTGGATATTCCCGTAAAAGATGCTCTTTTCCATAATATTTACAATGTTCCCTGCGAGGGTGAATCTGGGCTGGCTCATGGCCGAAAGGTAGAATATTTTAGGCGGTAAAAAACATACCCTGCCGGGAACTCTTCCGCCCAGAGCGCTTGAAAATTCCGTTATCTTGCAGACCGATTTTTTACTACTTTTAAAAAATAAAACAATTAAAATGAAAACAATAAAAAGCCTTTTCCTGGCAGTATTAGCGCTCACGTCTTTGACTGTAAGTGCACAAACAGCCGAAGAAGTTGTTGCAAAAAATATAGCAGCAATGGGCGGTATGGAAAAATTAAAATCGCTTAACAGTGTAAAAATGGAAGGTTCCCTTTCCGCACAGGGTATGGATATTCCTATTACACTCACCAAGTTAAAAGACAAGGGCCTCAGGCTGGATCTTGAAGTGATGGGAACCGCAAATTACCAGGTTGCAAATGGTAGCAAAGGTTTTGTGTTTATGCCGGTGATGGGGCACACTGAACCACAAGAGATGAGTGCTGCGGAGTATTCAAGTGCCAAAGAACAAATGAGTATTGGCGGTGCTTTAACCAATTACAAAGAAACCGGGTCTACAATAGAATACATGGGTATTGAAGAGGCAAACAGTGCACCTGCTTATAAACTGAAACTTACCAAGCCCAATGGGGAAGTGGCATTTTATTATGTGGATCAAAAATCTAATTTCGTTTCAAAAGTTAGTGGTAAGCGGGAAGTGCAGGGTGAACAGCAGGAAGTGGAAACTTTGTATAGGGATTATAAACAAAATGAACAGGGATACTGGTTTCCCTACACCCAGTCAACAATTAGCGGAGACATCAATTTTTCCAAAATATCTACCAACGTTGCACTTGACGAAAAAATATTTTTACCATAAGCAGAGTGTAATAAAAAAAAGCCCGGTGATGAGCCGGGCTTTTTTTATGGTTGTTGTGCGCAGATGCGACACCTTGGTTCATAAATATCTTTTTCTCCTAATACCACCTGTTCTGCCTGCGCCGTTTTTCGGTAACTGATGTTGGCTATATTGCCGCACTTTACGCAGATAGCATGCAATTTTGTAATGTAATCAGCTTTGGCCAGCAAGCCCGGCATCTGGCCAAAGGGATTTCCCTGGAAATCCATGTCGAGCCCGGCCACAATTACACGAATACCTTTCATGGCCAACTGCTCACATACATGCCCGATTTCTGCATCAAAAAACTGTGCTTCGTCAATGCCCACCACATCTACGCCTTCACTCAGCAAGAGGATACTTTGTGAACTTTCTACAGGAGTGCTGTGAATAGTATTGGTATCGTGGCTCACAATTTTTACTTCGTCGTAGCGGGTGTCAAATGCGGGTTTAAATATCTCTACTTTTAAATTTGCAATTTTTACTCTTTTCAGGCGGCGGATCAACTCTTCAGTTTTACCGCTAAACATGCTGCCACAGATCACTTCGATCCAACCTCTTCGTTCCCCTTTTATATTAGGTTCAATAAACATTAAACAACTTATTTAAAATACTGTTAGTAACTTTATACCGTTCGTGCAAAGATTAAGGATTTGACCCAGCGTACAAAACAATTTTTGCAGGTGTTTTCGATTCTTTCAATTTTTAAATTTTTAATATGGAGCGGGTGAAAACCCTTACAGATAAATTGCAGGAGCAGCTTGCAAAAAATGCCACTATTGATCAGTTGCTGACCACTGTAGAAATGCTGAGGTCAGAATTAGAACATTTAAAACTCATTCAGCCCAAAAAGGAAAGTGCCGTGCCGGTTGTAGTTTCTGTAGCACCCAATGCCGCAGCAGAAAAAGAACCTGCCCCTGCGGAGGAGCAAAAGCCTGAAGAAAAAACGGTGGAAGTATTGCAGGTGGACGAAGCAGAGGTAGAGGCTGAATTGGAGGAACTCAAAAGAATAGCAAAAGAAAAAGGCAGCCTCGGTTCGCAACATAAGCCAGCACTGCAATTTGATCCGCTGGAAGATATTCCCACGCTTACGCACCAGCAACCACCGCCTGCTCCGGCAAAAGAAGAGTTGCATCAGTCACTCGCTCTTCCGGATGCAGAC
>CBFGLL010000069.1:0-9371 GCA_965649585.1 uncultured Chitinophagaceae bacterium
ACCTTGGGTTCTCATTGGAGATCACCCCGGAAGCAAAAGACTTTATTGCTGATAAAGGCTACGACAGCCAGTTTGGTGCAAGACCTTTGCACAGGGCCATCCAGAAATACCTGGAAGATCCTTTAGCAGAAGAGATTTTAAACCTCACCATTAAGCCGGGAGATATTTTAATTGCCGAATTAGACAAGGAAGCACAAAAGATAAAATTCCGTTTAAAGGAAGAGCCAAAGAAAAGAGAAAAAAAGTCTGAAGCTTAATTAAATAAAATGACCTTAAAAAAAACCTCTGCAATCGGAGAGGTTTTTTAATTTATAATTCAAAGTATGGGAACTATTGGTTCAGTATCACCCTTTGTGTAATCACGCCGTCCCTTGTTGGTATCCTTACCAGGTAAGTTCCTTTAGGCAGGTTAGCGATGTTTGGTAAAGAGATCACATTTTCCCCGGCATTTAATTCAATATTGAACTGTTTTACCGGTCTTCCAAAAATGTCCATTACCCTGGCTTCTACTTTTTCTTTCGCAGAATTTTTACAGGAAAGGAAGAGTTCGCCTTTGGTAGGATTTGGATATATGGCTGCATCAGTTCTTCCCGACTGGGTGGTGCGCAATGTGGCAATGTTGCTGAGTTTTGTTTGCCCGTTATCAGCAAATGCTCTCACCCGGTAGTATATTACCGGGGCAGTAATAAGGCTGGCTGCGTGTTCGTAAGTGTACCATTGCGTGCCGCTCAGGTTTACCGCCTGTAGCGTACCGAGAGGCGCAAAATCGATATTGTTTACACTATATTCCACGGTATAACGATCTGCCAGTTCATTGTTGGTAACCTGCCATTTCAATTGGTGTTGTGCATTCACTTTTGCAGCCTGAAAGTTCCTGATATCTGTATTAAGTACCACGCACACGGAGTCGTAGGTGATCACTACAGAGTCCTGTGCAAACAGTGCACATTGAGCGTGGAGTTGCTGCGACACAAAATAAGTTCCCGGTGCATTTACCCAGATGGTATCGCCCACGTTGGAGCCCACAATATTGCCATTAGTTGTGGTCCATGTATAAATGGAGGTACTAATGGGGTTGGTAACTGTAACCGGCACTGTAGGCATGGTTCCGCAGAAATAATTAACGTATGCGCTTGCATCGAGGTCGGGGTAGTCAAACAGCCTGAACGGTGCTACGAAGTCTTTTAATTCTGAGGTAAATGATGTAGAGGACCTTGTTTTTATCAACACCCTGCGGAATGGAGAACCACATGGGCTATTGGCAAAATCTGCCGGTTCAATACCAAGTTTAGAAAGGTTTACACTCATTTCCATAAACTGGCCTGGAATGTAACTGGAAACCACCGCATCGTTGTCCCTCACCAGTTGGAAAGGACCTGCCCATGTGGAGGCTACTGTGGATTGAAGACCTGTATAGAATGCGCCCGCTGTTTTAGGAACAATACTAGCATATCCATACTGGGCACCAGAGGCGGCACCGTCAAACTGTCCGCCCCAGTTGAATGCTGGAATAGATCGGGACAGGTCAGAGACGTGAACCCAGATCCTTGCTTCGAGCAATGTGAGTGAGGCTGAACTAAATTCTGCGGTAAATACAATGTCACCTGGTTTCAAAATATTGCCTGCAGCATCAAACTCCCAAAGGGTGTGCCCAGCAACCGGGCCATAACCACTAAAGTTCCTCGTAGAAGGGTTAAAAGCGATATCTGTTTGATACAGTTCAAAATCGAAAAATCGGTTACCAGTTGTATTTTCCAATGACAAGGCTGCAAACATCCATAATGAGTCTCTGGCATTCGGTCCTGCTCTTCTTACGTGCACAAAAGCATCAAGGATGTCATTTTTATCTGGTATGGTTGCAGGTCCCGGGCTTAGCCAGTCTGCCGGACTCATTCCATTTTTATTACTCCCCGCTCCAAAAACGGTGGAATCCTGTCCGTGATAATCCCGGTGGTATACAGCATCCAGCATCAGCCGGTTATTAATAAGGCTGTATGCAGGAAAAGCCATCAGTCGTTGGATGGCGTTCTTCCTGGTAGCCGGTTGGGTAAAATAACGTTGTACAATTGCATATGCACCCGTTGTATCAATTACTGCACGGCCGGTACCCACAGAAACGTTCCGGAACCAATCATCTACCGCCGCGGTAGGTGCATTGTTGTAGAAGTTTGCCGAAAGGTCGGCCTCTACACCAAAGTTGGCTTTTATTTGAGGTGTGATGATCTGTGCAAACCCGCCGAAGCTGGTGACAACACAAATCAACCAAAGTAAATATTTTTTCATAACGGCTGTTTTGAGGTAGCATAATTTGAAGAGGGGCATTCTATGCCCCCCTTCAATCATTTATTGAATATTGATCCATTGATAATTCGAAGTAACGTCTCCCGAAGCAGTGGTGGCCACTATGCGGTAGTAGGCATCACCGGGATATACATTAGAGTTGTCGGTGAACATCAACATCTTTTTCCCCGCTGGCACCGTACCTTTTGTGGTCCAGTTGGAATATATATCCAATGGATCTTCGTAGGTGACCTGCACTTCATAGCTGGAAACACCAGTACTGTTTTCCATTGTCCATTGCAGTTTCACACCCGACCCTAGTTTGTGGATATGAATGTCGCCAAACTGTGCATTAAGCAATGTTTGTTGAACCGCTGGTGAGGGCGAGGTTGCGCCCGGAAAGCTGAACGATTGCAGCAGTAACACTGCAACAAAAGCAAAAATTGAGTTTTTCATATATGTGGTTTTAGATAGTGACGAATTTGGGGATCAAAGAACCATTTACACTTAGTTCATGTTTACCTATTTTTGCCATTGCTAAATAGGCGCACGACGAATTGTTCGAAATGCTTCGTTTGGATAAACTAATAACATTGCTTCTGTGCTTTTATTGTGTATGATATTAATATATTATTCACAGTTTATTAACAGCTGTTTTTGAGATAATTATAATATGAAAAAAATTATAATAACTATAGACGGATGGAGTAGTTGTGGTAAAAGTACGTTAGCCAGGCAGCTGGCCCGGGCCCTTGGATATGTATATATTGACAGTGGGGCTATGTACCGGGCCATTACCCTGTATTTTTTGCGGAACCATATCGACTGGACGAACGAGGAAAAAGTAAAGACAGCGCTCCAAGACATCCATCTGCACTTTGAGTATAACGAAAAAACCGAGCAATCAGAAATGTTCCTTAATAACGAAAACGTGGAGTTTGTAATACGTGACCTGGTAGTTGCCGAAAAAGTGAGCGAGGTGGCTGCTATAGGGGCAGTTAGAACCTTTGCAGTAGCCCAGCAGCAGAAAATGGGTGAAAAAAAGGGCATTGTAATGGATGGGAGAGACATTGGAACCACTGTATTCCCCAATGCCGAATTGAAGCTGTTTATGACGGCAGATATTCCGGTGAGGGTGGATCGGCGGTATAAAGAAATGCTGGAAAAAAATCCGAACGTAACAAGGGAAGAAGTGGCTGCCAATTTAAAGATGCGTGACGATATAGATTCTCACAGGGAAGTGAGCCCGTTACGGATGGCAACAGACGCCATTTTGCTGGATAACACTACCATCGACGCCATGGAGCAACTGGATATTGCGCTTAACCTGGTAGCGAAAAAATTATAGCTGCTGAAAACTTTGTTGTAGTGTTGCCAGGTTTTCTTCTACGCCATAAAATCCCGCAATTTTTTGAATGACATTTTCCACGATCGCATCCGGGCAACTGGCGCCACTTGTCAGTAAAATTTTTAGGGGGTTTTCGTCAGGCAGATAATTAAAAGAAATTTTTTCGACCTGTGCGTGCAGATCGTAATGATGGATCTCTGTTGGGGAAACTATTTTATCTACCCCATTAATAAAATAGGTAGGTAATTTTTCTTCGCACAATTCTACAAGGTGGCTGGTATTGCTACTGTTGTATCCACCTACCACTATGGCAAGCTGGGCCGGTTGCTGCAATAAACCATACACAGCGCTTTGGTTATCATTGGTAGCATAACAAAGGGTATCCCTGGTATCCGCAAATCTTTCTGCAATATCCTGGTCGGTCAATTCATATTTTTTGATCATAACCTGCTTTAAAAAATCGGCGATACCTTGTGTGTCGCTGGCAAGCATAGTAGTTTGGTTTACCACACCTATTTTCTGCAGGTCTTTTTCCACAGAAAAGTTTTCGGAGTAACGCCCCTCGAATGAAGCATAAAATGCTGACGATGGCTTTTCTCCTGTTATGAATTTACTAAGTTCAATGGCTTCTTCCATATTATTGATCACTACAGAAGGGGTGTTGGCTGCAGCATGTGAAAACGTAGCCCTTGTTTCCTCATGTGTTGGTTTGCCATGCACAATTACCGTGTAGTTGTTGGCTGCAATTTGTTCACTACGGTTCCATACTTTTTCTACAAATGGGCAGGTGGTATTGTATTTTTCTGTTGGTATACCTTTGGACTGTAAAAAGGCTTCCATTGCGAGGGTGGTTCCAAATGCGGGAATGATCACAATATCTTCGGCAGTGAGGCTTTGGAGTGGTACTAATTCTTTTCCGCTTGTATCCTGTAAAAAACGCACCCCTCTTGCCAGCAGGTCGGCATTAACTTTTGGATTGTGTATCATTTCGCTTAATAAAAAGATACGGCGCCCGGGGTTTTCGTCCACGGTTCTGAATGCAATTTCAATGGCATTTTCTACACCATAACAAAAACCAAAATGGCGGGCGAGGAAGATCTGAACAGGTCCGAGATCAAGCAAGGTGGGCGTAAAATCCTTTTTCATTTTATCCTGCTGCCTGCGGTTATTTTTTATGGCTGTTATCAGCCCGCTCCGGTAAGTAAAGGGAATCGTAAATTGCTTCATGATAGTAGATCGCAAAGTTACAATCTTAAACCTCGTATATTGTAAGCAGGATCATATTTAGCAATATTTAAATTCACATCATTTGTATCCATCTCTGCCTCCATTATTCCTGCATTCTTCCAATATTTATTGCGTTAACCTCCGACAATACAGTGTCGAAGGTAGTTTCCGGGCTTTTCAGCACCAACTGCCAAGGCTGCAGCATATGGGCGTAAAGATCCTGTGGTTTATGCCGATTTACCCGATTGGTAAAGTAAAACGAAAGGGAACGCTGGGAAGTTATTATTCTATCAGCAATTTTACCAGTACCAATCCTGAATTTGGAACGGCGGAAGAATTTAAAAAGCTGGTGGAGGCGGCTCATGCAGCAGGAATGAAAGTGATACTGGACTGGGTGGCGAACCATGCGGCATGGGATAATGTGTGGACGATAGATCATCCTGAGTATTTTGAAAGAGATGAACATGGCAATTTTAAACCACCTTATGACTGGGATGATGTGATACAGATTGACCACAGCAACGAGGCGCAACAAACAGCCATGACGGAAGCCATGCTTTATTGGATCAGGGAATTTGATATAGATGGTTTCAGGGCAGACCTGGCGCATCTTACACCATTATCATTCTGGATCCAGGCAAGGCAGCGGGCATCAGCTTTGAAAATAGACCTGGTGTGGCTGGCAGAAACAGAGAACATCGAATATCACCAGGCATTTGATATCAGTTTTACATGGAGATGGATGCACGACACTGAAGCATATTGTAAGGGTCAAAAAAAATTCAGCGACCTGTTGGCAACATTGTATGATTACCAGGCTCAATTTCCGACCAACGCTTTGAGACTTTGGTTTACCAGCAACCACGACGAAAATAGCTGGAATGGAACTGCCTTTGAAAAATATGGAAACTATGTTAAGGCGCTAACTGTGTTTAACGTGATGTACCCCGGCATCCCATTGGTGTATAGCGGGGAGGAAAGCGGCCTTTCAAAACGGCTACAGTTTTTTGATAAAGACGTAATCGATTGGCAACTCCCTTCGCCCTGGGAGCAGCTATACAGTAAACTTTTTTTTATCCGTAGTAATAACCCGGTTTTTAAACAAGGCATATCTGCCGAATTCAAATGGTTGAACAGTGCTGCTGAAAAAAATATGCTGGCCTTTCAAAGAAAGTTTTTGAATGATGCCGTTTCGGTGATCATCAACATGGGTGCTGAGGCACAGGACTGGTATCTGGGCCTGGATGAAACAACAAACAGGGACCCTGTTTTTGGAGAAAATTACTATTTGGCAGAAGCTTCAACTGCCATCATTCAACCGGGCGGTTTTATGGTGATTCAATCCTGCATTTCCTGAAAAAAAACCCCCGTGTTGGGGAATTTTGTGTACACAAAGGATCATGTAATCCTTGATGTATCAGTGTTTTACCACACTGGCATGGTAATTTCATTTATTTAATCGGAAATAGATTGATAACTCTTAAATAAAATTATTATGCTTAGGTATTCAGTTATTTTTTTAGTCATCGCCATTATTGCAGCCATCCTTGGTTTTGGTGGTATTGCTGGCGCATCAGCTGGAATCGCTAAAATATTTTTCTTTATTTTCTTGGTAATATTTGTTCTGTCGCTTGTATTTGGCAGAAGAAGTGTTTAGGCCAGTTGATTGAAAACAAAATTCCCTCCTGAGACCAGGAGGGAATTTTTTTAACCCTTAAAACAACCAACATGAAATTAGTCGAATACGCTAATTACGTAAACAAGACAAAGAGGGTTGAATATTTGCTGCAAAATTTATGTTAAAGCAATATCGAGCACCTGCTGCATATTTTTTACATAATGAAAATGTATGCCTTTAATAAATTGCGGGTTGATGTCGTCAACATCTTTTTCATTTTGCCAACACATAATAATTTCTTTAATACCCGATCTTTTTGCTGCCAGCACTTTTTCCTTAATGCCTCCCACCGGGAGCACCTGTCCACGTAGCGTTATTTCTCCCGTCATTGCCAGGTAGGGTTTTACTTTTTTACCAGTGAATGCGCTGGCGAGCGCCGTCATCATAGTGATTCCAGCGCTGGGTCCATCTTTGGGGGTAGCGCCTTCTGGTATGTGTATATGCGCATCCTTTTTATTGAATTCTGCAATAGGTACCCCGATTTTTTTTGCGTTGGCTTCTAACCATGTGAGTGCCGTGCTTGCACTTTCCTTCATCACGTTACCCAGGTTACCGGTTAGTTTTAAATCGCCCTTTCCTTCGCTCAGTTGTGTTTCAATAAAAAGAATATCGCCACCCACATAGGTCCAGGCAAGGCCAACTGCCACCCCGGGCATATTGGCCATTTTATATAATTCGTTACTGTATTTAGGTTTGCCTAATATTTTTTCGATATCCTTATTGGTAATGGTTGGTTTTAATTTCCCTCTCATTACTATTTCTTTTGCCTGGTTGCGCATAATGCTGGCCAGTTGCCTGTCGAGTTCCCGCACACCGCTTTCCCTGGTATAATCTTCAATCACTTTTTCCAGCACGCTATCACTCATTTTAAAACCATTTGGTTTTAGCCCATGCATTTCCTGCTGTTTTGGAATGAGATGTCGTTTGGCAATTTCTATTTTTTCTTCCACTGCATACCCGCTGAGGTCAATGATCTCCAGTCGATCTCTTAATGCAGGCTGAATGTTGTTGATATTATTTGCAGTAGCAATAAACAACACTTTGCTTAAGTCATATTCCAGTTCCAGGTAATTATCGTAGAAGGTATTATTTTGTTCGGGGTCCAATACTTCCAGCAATGCAGATGATGGATCACCCCTGTGATCGGTACCCACCTTATCTATTTCGTCGAGTATCATCACCGGGTTACTCGATTTTATTTTCCTGATGGACTGGATGATGCGTCCAGGCATAGCGCCAATATAGGTTTTCCGATGACCTCTTATTTCACTTTCATCGTGCAGGCCGCCAAGGCTCACCCTTACATATTTGCGGTTGATGGCTGCTGCAATACTTTTGCCGAGACTTGTTTTACCAATACCCGGAGGGCCCAGGAAACAAAGGATCGGGCTTTTCATGTCGCCCTTAAGTTTAAGCACAGCAAGATATTCCAGTATCCTTTCCTTTATTTTGTTCATTCCATAGTGGTCGTGGTCGAGCACTTTTTTTGCACGCTTTAAATCATATTGATCTTCGGTATATTCTCCCCACGGTAAATCGAGCATTAGGTCCAGGTGATTGTATACCACTGAGTAGTCGGGTGTGGAAGGATGCATTCTCTCCAGTTTTTCCAATCCCTTGCTGAACATTTCTTTGGCGGCCTGTGTCCATTTTTTTGCATCCGCCTTTTTCTGCATTTCTTTCAGCTCTGCAAAATTTTCACCACCCAGTTCATCCTTGATGGCTTTCATTTGCTGTTGCAGAAAATATTCCCGTTGTTGTTTGTCGAGTTCCGCCCTGGTTTTATTGGTTACTTTATTTTTTAATTCTGCATATTGCAATTCTGTATGCATTACACTCAGCAGTAATTCGGCCCTGGCCTTTAAATTGCTGATCTCGAGCAATTGTTGTTTTTGCCTGATATCACTGTTGAGATTACTGCTCACGAAATGAATGAGGAAAGAGGGGTTCTCAATACTTTTTAAAATGATACTGGCTTCGGTAGGAAGGTTGGGCGACAAATTAATGATTTGTGCAGCCAGGTCTTTAATGCTGCTGATCATTGCATCAAAGTCGGGATCATTGGTACTGGTTTCTTCCTCCAGCACTTTTATGGTAGCTTTAAAGTAAGGATCTTCAGCGGTTATTTCCTCTATCTTAAATCGTTTGCGGCCCTGGATGATGATGGTGGTACCGCCATCGGGCATTTTGATGAGCTTCGCAATTTTTGCCACGGTGCCCACATTTTCGAGGTCGCTCACGGTTGGCTCTTCCACAGAACTGTCTTTTTGCGCCACTACACCAACGAGTTTATCCGTTTTATATGCTTCATTTACGGCTTTAATACTTTTATCTCTTCCCACAGTAATGGGTATTACCACACCGGGAAAAAGAACGGTATTTCTTAAAGGGAGTATCGGTAGTTCGCCCGGGAAACTGCTGGCATCTTCATCAGATCCGTCATCTTCATTTAATGGAATCATAGGCATGAATTCCGTTTCGTCTTCCTGGGTATTTGAGTAAAAATTGTTATCTATCATATTTTAAAAATGCTTTCGCCAAAATGGCAAAATTAGTTGGTTAAAAGGGTAAAAAATAGTGGATTCTATAATTGTCAATATTGGTGCCGAAGGGCATTTTGGGTTGATAAAGGTATAAAACGGTCATATGTTGCCGGATTAACTGTCAAAATGAATGAAAAACTGCATTGTTTCCTAAACCCATAATTTTGCGGGAATGCAGATCAATTGTTCACAAAAGGAATTGTTTATTTTAAAAAAAATAGCCCATGCTGCCGCAGACATTGGCGTAGAGAGCTATGCCATAGGTGGTTTTGTAAGGGATAAATTGCTGGGCAGG
>CBFGLL010000070.1:0-9294 GCA_965649585.1 uncultured Chitinophagaceae bacterium
GACTATTGACTATTGACTATTGACTATTGACTATTGACTATTGACTATTGACTATGGCTGCACAAATAGGAATTATTATGGGAAGCGAATCAGACCTGCCGGTGATGCAGGCTGCTGCTGATATACTCCACTCTTTCCAAATAGAATATGAGTTAACCATTGTTTCTGCGCATCGTACACCCGACCGCATGGCAGATTACGCAAAAACTGCAAAAGGCCGAGGGTTAAAAGTGATCATCGCCGGGGCCGGCGGGGCAGCGCATTTGCCGGGTATGGTGGCCAGCTACACTACGCTTCCCGTAATAGGAGTTCCGGTAAAATCGGGCAATTCAATTGATGGTTGGGATTCTGTGCTTTCTATTTTACAAATGCCCAATGGAGTGCCAGTTGCAACGGTGGCTCTGAACGCTGCAAAAAATGCAGGTATCCTGGCAGCACAGATCATCGGAACAGCAGATAACATCATTGCTGAAAAATTATTCGCTTACAAAGAACAATTAATCGACGACGTGATGGCTATGGCCGAAAGAGTTGAAAACAACAATAAAACAACTTAATCAATTGTTTCAAAATAATAAGGGCCAGCACGTAAAACCGTCAGGCCCTTTTTCGTAAACAACAAACCTATTCACATTTTTGGCATGAGCACACGATCTATCACGTGAATAACACCGTTACTTTGGTTTACATCAGCAATTGTTACCGTGGCTTTGTTACCGGCTTCATCTTTTACAACAATATTTTTCCCGTCCATCATTGCCCACAATATGCCTCCTGAAACAGTCTTAATTTCAGCTGTGCCATTTGCATCCTTGATCATCCTGGCAATATCTTTTGCATTCCATTTACCTGCCACCACATGGTAAGTAAGTATAGTGGTGAGTGTCATTTTATTTTCTGGCTTCACCAGGTTTTCAACCGTACCAGCGGGCAGCATATCGAAAGCAGCGTTAGTAGGTGCAAATACTGTAAATGGTCCATTCGATTGTAATGTTTCAACCAGTCCTGCAGCTTTTACCGCTGCCACCAGTGTAGTATGATCCTTACTATTTACGGCGTTTTCTACAATGTTTTTGGTGGGGTACATGGCTGCGCCACCTACTATTACGGTTTTTGATGACTGCCCAAAACCTGCATTTCCTGCTGTAAGAAAAATGAGAAGTCCGGCGATAATTTTGATCTTTTTCATAATCTGCATTTTATTGTTTCCATCATGTACGCAGCTTTCTGTTTTTTGGTTTTAAATGATGGACATAAAAAAAAAGAGATTGAAAATTCAATCTCTTTTTAAAGTCTTAGATATCTTACCTATCAATAATCGTTATCGTTCTTGGGTTTTGGTTTCGGTAGATTTTTTTTATCCTCCGGTTTCATCTGTGCTTTTGGAACATTCGCTCCTGGTTTTGGTTCCTCCGGCTTTTTAGTTTTGGGTGTATCCGTTTTAACCGGTGGTGTTACTATTTCAGGTTCTTCTGCATAATCGTCCTCACCTAAAAAATCGGAAGCATCGCCGTTGCCGTCTTCCAGGGTAAGGCTATCACCTTTGCCTAATAATTCCGTCATGTTGATATCGGCAAATATGGGATCGTTCTTAATTTCTGCAGGTGCGTCAAATTCTTTTTGCCTGGTAATGGGAATTTTTTTGTCGCCATACACTTTGCTCATGAACATACCCCACTTGGGAGCAGCCATTTCTGCACCACCGGCGTTGCTGCTGTACACTGGTATAAACGGATCGCCGCAGCCTACCCATGTGCCGGCAAGTAATTCCGGGGTATAGCCAATGAACCATCCATCTGTATTACCGTTGGTAGTACCCGTTTTGCCGGCTTTTTGCGCTGGAATATCATAACTATTCAGTCTCCTTGCAGTACCTATTTGCACCACGCCCTGCATAATTTTTACCATCGTATAAGCATCCGCCTCTCCTATCACCTGCTTGCTTTGTGCTACCGGGAATTCGTGCAATAGGTTTCCATTTTTATCTTCTATGCGGGTTACATATACAGGTTCGGTATTATAACCTTTATTAGGAAACATGGTGTAACTCTGCAGCATTTCCACCATCGGGATATCGGCACTACCCAATGCTATAGATGGATAAGGAGGCATCTTTGCCTTGATGCCGCACTGCTTTGAAAACTCGATCGTACGACCTACGCCAATCAAAGCCATCAGTTGCCATGCTGCAGCATTTTTAGAAAATGCCAGGCAATTGGCCATGGTGCCACCGCCGCCGGTAATGGTTTTACCTCCAAGCGTTAAGGGACCGCCCGGGATATAGGTTTCCGGTGTATAACCTGCATCGGTTACAGCAAGTGTGTACAACAATGGTTTGAATGTAGAACCCACCTGGCGCTTTGCAGTAACGTGGTCGTACTTGAACCACCTGTAATCAATACCGCCAACCCATGCTTTAATTTCACCTGTTTTTGGATCCATTGCCACAAAGGAAGTTTGTAGCAACTGCTTATGATATTTTATGGAGTCATAAGGTGTCATTACTGAATCCTTCTCGTGTTTTTCATCACCCTGCCACGAAAATATTTTCATCTTCGTTGGAACCATAAAGGTTTTCCTGATATCGGCTTCTTCCATCTCATCAGCTTTCAGATTCTTCCAGCGCTCACTCTGTTTCATTCCCTGCTCCACCACATTATCTCTTCCTTTCCATAAATTCTTTTTCAGCTTAAAGTAAGCATCCAGCTTTTTCTGGAGCTCAGGCATGTGTTTTTCCACCGACTCTTCTGCATATTGCTGCATACGACTATCGATGGTAGTGTACACTTTCAGCCCATCTTTATATAAGTTATAGGGCTCATTGGTCCTGGGATTTGTATTTTTGTTACACCAGTCTTTTAGTACATCCAGCAACACACGGCGATAATATGGAGCGATACCAATCGCTTCGTCAATTGGTTTAAAATTGGTAACAAGTGGCTTGGCTTTTAATTTAGCAGCTTCCGCAGGAGAAACAAATTTCTGGTGCGCTTTCACCATCTGGTCAATTACCGTGTTCCGCCTGTCAATAGATCTTTTGGGAGAACGAACAGGATCATAAATAAATCCTTTCAACATACCTACCAGCACTGCAGCTTCTTCCAGCTTTAAATTGATTGGTTCCTTTTGAAAATAAGTACGGCTCGCATTCCTGATACCATATACATTTCCCCATGGCGCCCTGTTGAGATATAGGGTGATGATTTCTTCCTTGGTAAAATTGCGTTCCAGCTTTACCGCAACGATCCATTCTTTTATTTTGTCAATACCTCTTTTGAGAATATTTCCCTGCCCCTGGCCCAACATCATTTTGGCCAACTGCTGGGTGATGGTACTACCTCCACCCTGCCTACCCAGCGTGAGGGCTGCCCTGGCCACCGCTGGTGCATCAATGCCTGAGTGCTCGTAAAAACGTTCGTCTTCGGTTGCAATAAGTGCATTGATTACGTTAGGAGAAATTTCATTGTATTTTACTTCGCTCCTGTTTTCGCTATAATATTTTCCCATTAGCTTGCCATCGGCACTAATGATTTCGCTGGCAAGATCAGCTTGCGGATGTTCCAGTTCTGATAATGATGGCATTTTGCCAAATAAGCCAAAGTTGGCGCAGAGGAATAGCAGTACCACCAAGGCAAAGCCGCCCCAAAATAAGCGCCACATCATTTTTACATATTTGTTCATGGATGAACCAGGTTGATTTTTCGTAGGTGCCATTATCAAAATTTATTCCCAAAGCTGGCGTTCAGGATCTTTTTATAGCCTTCCAGGTCTTTATTCGTTTTTAATAACTGGAGATTGGCTTCTGAAATTATTATAAAGGAGTATTTGTTAGCAGCGAGCCAGCTCACCTCCGTAGGAGCGGCTCGTTTTACTTTATCAAAATATTTAATTGCCGACTCGGCATCATCGAATTTGTTGAACACCAGCATAGCCATGTTGGCATCGAGTGCATCCCTCACCACTTCAATATTCTGTAATAAATAATTCCCCCTGTTAAAACGGGTGAAGGCATTTTTTGCTTCGTTTACATATACATAATCCACTTTATCCAGCAGCATCAATACCACGTGTGGTTTTTCTGGTTGAATTACGAAACCGCTGAATTCCGCAATGGGTTTTACTGCTGCAGAGCTATCTCGTTTCACGGGTGCCAACACTGTTTTTACCGGCTCTACTTTTACAGGTGCAATTTCCACAGGGGCAGATTGCTGTACAGGTTTACTATCTGCTATCACAATCTGTTCTTCTTCCTGCCTAACTACTTCCAGCTTGTTCAGATAGTCTTCAATGGAAGCTCTTCTTCCCAACACATCAATAAGTGTTCTTGCTTTTGGTGCAAGCTCAGAATCAGGATGCATGGACACCAGGTTATTCAATACCGCAATGGCCGTACTGTCCTGCCTTTCCCGGATATGGTAAACAGATTCGATGTACAACATCTGCGGCGTCCAATAATTAGATCCGTATAAACTGTCTGCTGCTTTTTTTGCCTGCAGTGCTTCTGCAAATTTTCCTTCGATAAAAAGGTTATAGATATTTTCATACCTGCTGGTACCTTCAGCAGTCTTCAAATTAGGATTTAACAGCGAAGGGTTGGTGATCAACTTACCGGCATCGGTGTTTGCAAATTTACCTGTGAGCAGGTTTTTGTAATATGCAGCCCTTTCGTTATTTCCAAGTTTTGAATAACAATAATACAAGCCCAGGTATGCTTCAGCTTCATCTGCTGCCGATGGAAAACGCTGCAGGTATTGCTGGTAAGCATCAATAGCCATTTCATATTCCTGCATATCATTCTGGAACACTTTTCCTACCTGCAGCATATTCACTTCTATCTTCTTATTGCTGCTGTCTATTTTTTCAGGCGTTAAAGGCAGGTTCAGGAGAAGCGATGCAACTGAAAGCTCTGCCACATTTAACGAGTCGGCACCCGGCGATGTGTTTACTTTGTCGGGATCAGCGCCAGGGCCACTCCTTCCCCCTGCCCCCGGCTTTTTACGGCGCCAGTTATCTACATTGGCACGCTTGCCCCATTTGGTTACAAATTCCTGGTATCCCTTGCTCCTTGCAGTATTGTTATAAAAATACCATTCGCCTTTAGCCTGCGATGAAAACAAGTCAACCGATTCATTTTTATTATTACCAAAGGTGATCAATCCTGTACCGGCTCCTGCATCATCTTCCTTGAGCCCTTGTTCTTTGCGCAGTTTGCGAACAATCTTTTTTACAAATGCATCTCTTTCTGCCTCCGGCATTGCTGCAATACGCTGCAGGCTATCTTCGTATTCAATCGCATTCAAATGCCCCACTAATTTTGCCAGTGCGGTTTTTCTTTCGTTGATATCATCTACCAACAAAGAATCTTTAAGCTCAGCAAGCTGCAGGCTGTCGTAATAGTCATGCGCATCTTTAAACACACGTTGGTTATACGCAATATCGGCAAGTTGTAAAAAGCTTTTGTTTTTAAACTCTGTATTGTTTTCGTTGTACTTCAATGAATTTTTGAGGTACACGATAGAATTAGCGGTATCCGGTTTTTGTAAACTTATCTGTGCGGTAGAATAATAAATAATATCCCTGTAGCCTTCGTATTTATCTTTTTTGGCCATCTTGAGCAGGCGGGCAATGGTGGCATCTAATTGTTTTTGATTGCCCTGGTTGCGCAGCATTTTTGCATCGTTGAGGTTGGCAAAAATTTCCATCACTGGATCCACCGTATGTTTGGCCGCCCTGCTGTAAAAATTGGATGCTTCATCAAACTTACCGTTCATCTCGTTCATTTGCGCCAGCAAAAATTCCCAGCGTGCCTGGTCTGGTTTGTTTGCGGCGGCCGATAAACCATTTTCCAGGTGAAGGGCTGCACTGTCATAATTATTCTGAACAAAAAACCAATAGGCAGTTACTTCCGCAAGATCGTTTTGCAAACGCTTCGGCAGGTTGGGATCGTTTCGTAAAATATTAATGAGCCCGGCAGCATCGCCATATTCTCCCTGCGTAGTAAATGTGCGTGCCATCCAGATCAATGCGTCATTCCTGCTGGGTGGCCTGCTGGTGATCTTATTAAAAAAACTTCTTTTTTCTGCATTGGCAATCGACAGTCCGCCACTGCCCGGGGAATTATTAGTACCCACTACCCTGTTGTCATCTTCATTTTTTTTGCGGGGAAACAAATTGTAATTGATGAATTGAAAACTTAAAGCGGCAGAATCCATTTGATTACGGAGGTAATAACTTTTTCCAATGAGGAGGTACATATTATCTACCCAATCGCTCCTGAGGTCGTGCAAAAGAATTCCTGCCGTTGCTTTATAAATCACTGAGTCCAGTTCCGAAACTTCCGCAGCTGTATTTTCAAGGCTATAAGGATAAAAGCTCAGTAGCTGAGAAAAGTCGTCCTTCTGGCTCATCTTCGCCCTTTCCACTACTGCATTCAGCCTGTTATTGGCATTAAAATAATAATTATAGTGCGTGGTAGTATTGTGGGCGAAGCGACGAAGCTTCGTGAATTTTTTTTCTCCCGTTCTTTCCGAGGCCAATTTTTTCTCCTCGTACTGTTCTGGTTTTTTCTCCTTTCCAAAAGGGTTGAGGGTCCAGGTAGGCTGCGCCACCGCACATGAAGAAACCAGGCAACCGGCCAACAATTGCGCAGCAAATAAAAATCTTGTTTTCAGCATGGAAAGTACTATAGTTAAGTGCGGATAAATATCGGCTTTTTTTTGTAATATAATTGCCAAAATTAAACGGGTAACAACGAATTAGAATTGTTTGAGGGCCATTAATTTATGTTAAAAAAAATCCTGATTTTTTAGCTGCTTTTCCACAGCAGCTGTGTGAATGCCCGCAGTTTGTTATTTTTAAGGCAAAATAGCAGCTCGTATGGCCACCGAAGAACCGATCAACACGCTCAAAAGATTAAGAAATCATTACCGCCTCGTTATTATGAACGAAGACACTTACGAGGAAGTGATCAAGTTCAAACTGAACAGGTTGAGCGTATATATTGCTTTTTCTACGATGTTTATCCTCATGATCGTACTCACGGCATCTCTCATCATTTTTACACCATTAAAATACTACCTGCCCGGCGTAGGTTACGGCGATGCCAAACAGGTGAAAGAGTACAGGGTATTGAAAATGCGTACCGACTCCATGGAACTGGCCCTAAAACAGCATAAACAGTACTTCGACAATATCCAAAAAGTGCTCACTGGTAAAGTTCCTGTATTGGATACCAGCACTTTAGCGTTGCCTAAGCTCGAAGATTCTGATGATTAGAATAATTTTATGTAATTTTCGTTTTAACCATATATTCTATAACCAAAACACCTCCGAAAAACCATGTTTAAGAAAAAAAATCGCCGCACAAAAACCAATCCCAGTTTCAGCACTGCCAGCATCATTAGTAGTGGCAATACTATTACCGGCAACATCAACTCAGATACCGACCTTAGAATTGATGGTGTAGTAAAAGGTAATGTGTATTGTAATGCCAAGTTATTGGTAGGAGCTGATGGCACAGTGGAAGGAAATATTGTTTGCCGTGAAGCCGACATCACCGGTACTATTTATGGCAATATTGAAGCAAAAGAAATGCTACACCTCAAAGGCGTAGCCAATGTAAATGGTGATATACATACCACAAAACTTTTCATTGAACCTACAGTGAGTTTTAATGGCCAGTGCCAGATGGGAGCCAATATAGTGGAACTACTCCCTGAGCTACCAAAAGCGGTAAATGAATAAAAACAATCAAAGTCTTATTAAATATGCTTCAATGGCCACCCAATTCCTGGTGGCCATTGCCATTTGTGTGTATATAGGCCTGAAGATAGATGAATGGCAAAAATTCGAAAAGCCCTTAGCTATCTGGATATTACCTTTGCTTTTGATCATCGGCATGATCGTGAAGATCATCCGGGATACATCTGTAAAAAAATAAACCCGCATGCAACGAACCACGAAACTGATTTACCCTATCCTCTCTTTGTTTATCATTATTTCAGCAATTATTATAGTTTTAAAAACAAAGCTGCTGGCCTGGGGTTTTGATCCTGCTTTGCTTTTGATTGCAAATGTGGGACTGTTATTACTAACATTGCTGGTATTTTTTATGCAAATAAAATCCATAAAAAGCGGTAACCCCAACCGTTTTGTGCAGGCAGTAATGGCGGGAACATTAATAAAGATGATGCTGTTTGCCATTTCCGTTCTTGTGTATGTAAGATCAACCCAACAGGTAAACAGGAAATCAGTGATTGCCTGCCTGGTATTTTATATGTTGTACCTCATTGTTGAAGTAATGATTGTGAACCGGCTGAACAAGAAAAAAGATGCCTAAAGAAAAGGTTCCTTTTGAGGCGTTGAAACAATACCTCCCCGACAATAGTTTTGACGACGTGATGCAATACCTTGTGCAGCACAAAGTGCAGCTCACGGTGGCACGGCAAAGGCAAAGCATCCTGGGCGACTACCGACATGCACATGCAGGAAAAAATCATCGCATCAGCGTAAATGGAAATTTGAATGTGTATGCGTTTCTTATTACGCTCCTGCATGAACTCGCCCACCTGCTTACGTTTGAGCAGTATGGAAACAAAGTGCAGGCTCATGGTGGCGAATGGAAAACTATCTTTGGCAATATTCTTAGCGAATTCCTGCAAAAAAATGTTTTTCCCGATGATATCAGCCTGGCCCTCACAAGGTCGCTCCACAATCCTGCTGCAAGTAGTTGCGCCGACGAAAAACTGCTGCGGGTATTACAGCGCTACGATCCGGCGAAAGAAGGAGTAATGCTGCTGGAACAATTAGCTGACGGCAGCAATTTTAAAATAAAAGGTGGAAGGGTTTTTAAAAAAGGAGAGAAAATACGCAAAAGGTTCAAGTGCCAGGAAATTTCAACAGGCAAATGGTATTTGTTCAGCCCCGTGTACGAAATAAAAGAAGTATAAAAAAACCTCTTCAATCATGAAGAGGTTTGTGCGGCAAAGCCGATTCGAACCGCCACACCCTTTCGGGCGCTACCACCTCAAGGTAGTGCGTCTACCAATTTCGCCATCGCCGCATTTTTTGAGGAGTGCAAATGTAAAAAACTAATGGGCTTAAAACAAAATTCAACAGATTTTACTACTCTTTTATTTTTTGAGTGTTATCCTGAATGTAGTGCCCTTGCCAGGTTCACTGTGCTTCACAAAAAGTTCCCCTCCATGGTATTGACTGATAATTCTTTTGCTTAAAGAAAGACCAAGCCCCCAGCCTCTTTTCTTGGTGGTAAATCCCGGACGAAACACATGTTCG
>CBFGLL010000071.1:0-9256 GCA_965649585.1 uncultured Chitinophagaceae bacterium
AATGAATTATCTTGCATCGTTTGTGATTTTAGTGTTAGGCGTTTCCATTTCAGTGATCCATTTTTTCAAAAGTTTACGTGCGATAAAAAACTGTGTGCGGCTGGTAGCATCAGAGATGCCCAGTGCATTTCCAATTTCCACATGAGAGTAACCTTCTATCACATGCAGGTTAAAAATTGTTTGATACCCTGTTGGTAACTGCCTTACAAATGACAAAAGCTGTTTGGCATTGAGCTGTGATTCAGGGGTATCATCATCGGCCGCAGAACTAATGGGTGCAAGGTCACGATCATTAAACACGAGTTCTGAATTGTAGCGGGCGTTTTTTTTGAGATAACTAAGGCAGGTGTTTACCATGATTCTGCGAACCCATGCGCCAAACTCACCCTCTTCCCGGTAATGGGCAAGGCTTTTAAACATTTTTATGAAACCTTCCTGCAGCACATCTTCAGCATCCTGCATGGATTTGGTGTAGCGGTAGCAAACCCCCAGCATAGTGGCGGCATAACAATCATACAATTGTTTTTGCGCAGGGCGATATCCCTGGATGGCTTTTTTTATGATTAACCTGGTATCCAATAATTGTATTAGCGAGAGGATGACAGCCGAACAATCCCAACCGTTGCCTGTAAGAAAAAAGTTTCCTTGTTTGAATATCAGCGTATCAAAATAATGGTTCCTTTTCTTATTTCAAACCGGCCATTCAGGTCAAATTCACTCACCCATGTAAATGCACCTGAGTTGGGCGTTGCAGACCGGTAAGTCCCGTTCCATTTTTCGAAGGGATTGGTGGAGCTAAATACCCGGTTGCCATAGCGGTCAAATACAGAAAGTCTATAGCGGCTAAGGCCGGTTAAGTTACCCAGTGGCCCAAACAGGTCATTTCTTCCATCGTTGTTGGGTGTAAAACTATTGGGAAAAAATATGCCTTTGCAATCCATGGTTACTTTTACCGTATCGCTGCCACTACATCCCAGGCTATCGGTAACGGTTACAAAATAAATTCCCGGCAGGGATACCCTGAATACCGGGCCGCTGCTACCATCCTGCCACAGGTAGGATTTAAAATTGCCTACATTGAGTGTAACGGTGGAGCCTGGGCACAAATCCAGGTCGGGCCCTAATTGCACGCTGAGGCTGCTATCCACGTTATAAATTTCTATATCCCGGCTCGTGTAAACACAACCGTTAGCATCCCTCACCTGTAGGCGGTAAATCCCGGAATTGAGGTTACTGATATCTTCTGTATTGGCACCATTTGACCAGATATAGGTGAAAGGAGCATTGCCCCCGCTGAGGATCATATCAATTTTTCCATTGGAATTATCGCAGAATTCAGGGTAATAATTTGCTGAAAAATTAACAGGGTTGCTGGGGTTAAGCGTAAAAGCCTGGCTCACTGCGCATGCATCCATGCTGCTTACCTGTACTGTATAGGTGCCTGCACCCAGGTTTGATATGGAAGGCGTTGTTTGGGGCGGGTTGGTGTCCCAGTTATAAAAGTAAGTTCCACTGCCTCCGGTTGCCGCTACGGTTATAGTGGCATCGGGAGTATTAGTACAGGCCCCAGGCCAGCTGATACTGCTGCTGATGCCGAGAATAATAACACTTGTGTTAACGGTTACAGGACTCGTTGTGCCATTATTAACCGTTAAACTTACCGTGTAATTCCCGGGTGCACTAAACTGGTGTGTGGGGCTGGGAAGCGTCGAACTGTTATTTGCCCCCGAGCCGGGGTCTCCAAAATTCCACCGGTAGTTGCTGAGGCAATTGCCACTGGCAAAAAATTGCAGCACATTACCGCTTTGACAGCTGCTTGTAATCACCACCGGGTTTGGTGCAGCTTCGCCAATGCGCAGCTCATCAAATGCAAAACCATCAAAATTATTGCAGGTGGTGCCGGCGCCGAATAAAAACCGGAAGCGCACGTTAGACTGGCCGGCAATATTATTTAGGGTATGCCTTGCCGTTAGCCAGCCATTGCTACCATTACCGCCCAGGCAACTACCGGCAGTAGGTTGAATATTTCCCGTCCAACCATTTACATTTCCAAGGTAGGTAATAGCGTTTGTGTTGAACCAGTTGGAACCCTGGCAATTGCTGTTGGAATTAGTAGTTCCCAGTACCTGCCAGCTGTTGCCGCCATCGGTTGAATACTGGAAGCTGGCACCGTCAAAACGTTGCTCCGTTTCCCAGAATATTTTAAAACTGATTTCAGGATTTTGAATACTGCCCAGGTCGAAACAGGGACTCATCAGCCAGGAATTTTGTCCATTGTTATAACTACTCCCGCTAAGGTTGCCGGTGATCCATGATCTTGTGCCTTGCCCGGCACTATTGATCACAGTTTTTGCGGGTGTTCCCCAGGCCCAGTCTGATGCAGTTCCTCCTGGCACCCACCCTCCATCACTTGTTTCAAAATCCTGCAGGTAGGGAAAACTGGAAATCGGGGCCGAACAGGGCTGGGCAACCGCTACATTTACAATTAGCATCATCACACAAAACAGTTGCAGGGCAAACCTCTTCATCCGGCAAAAATAATTCAAAATACAGCAGCGGCTCTGCATCAGGAAATCCTTTTACGCAGGTATTTATTCCCCTTTCTTTTTATTACAATATTGCTCATACCGGGCAGTCCTTTTTCTAACAATACCGGGTAAACGATGAACATAGAATCTTCTACATCAAAATCGGCAAACTCCAGTTCAGTATTGATGCGTTTTACCACATAGCTGAGGTTTGCCTTGATATCTGCGCTGAAAACCCTGTAATTACTGTTGGATTCAATTGTGTTAAAATGGAGGAACCCCATCAGGTTCTCCACATCGGCCATGATGGCCGATGATCGGATATATGTGATGACCATACACTTCACGCCTGGCTTACTTTAGTATTGGAAGGCCATAGAATACTGCAGATCGCTGCCTCATCTTATTAATTAATGATAGATGGTATACTGCTGCTACCAAAGTGGAAGAAAAAAACGGCCAGTGATAAACATCACCGGCCTTGCTTACCTCTGAAACCACAAGAAAAAAATTTGAGGCAATAGTATATAATTTACAAAATGAAAATCTTGCTTAACGTTGGATAATAAGTGGATGTTAAATGCTTACGTGAGCTTTAAATAAGATAGTATTGGAGTGGCCAGATTGCCGGGTAGGGGTCAAAAATAATACATTTCTTTAATTTTTAAAATTTTTTTACCCTTTTTCCAGTTCTTTTTGTGCGTAGGCCATTAATTGTGCCTTTTTCCGGTTGTACCACCACTGCGGAAAATTCTTCTTCATAAAGGTATCAATACCCCTCATGCCAAACAGCTTCCAAACCCCGTCCAGCTTACCTCCCAGGCCCTTTTGCATGGCTCGCAAGCTCATGGCAAAACCGGCATCCAGGTACTCCATATGGTGCCAGTAACCGGCAGGCATAAATAAAGTGTCGCCATGCTCCAAAATTACCTCGTACCCCACGGCCAGGCGGGTGGCGGGGTAGCTTTCATAGTCGAAATCAGTAGTATAATTGGCATAATTGGCCAGGCTCAGCACTTCCCAGGGTTTGCGATACAGCTTATATTGCTCCTCGTGGGGGAATAATAGCACCTTTTTCCTGCCTACAAACTGGGTATGCAGGATATGGCTCATATCGATATCAAAATGCATATGGGTAATGCTTCCCTGGCCTCCCACAAACAACATTGGGTACTTTTTCACAAATCCATTCATCAGCTCATCGGGCCATGTAAAATCGCTGGTAATCTGTGGTGCATGTTGAAAAATATTAAACAGGAAGATCCGGAGGTCAAGCGGCCCGGCCTTTACTTTTCGCAGGTATTCACCAAACTTCATATAGCCATCGGCAGTATTAATAGGCGTATAGGAATCGCTTTTTACATTGTTGTACACCCCTACCTCCTTATCACCCACTACATCTATAAAATAATCCCAGTTCCACTTAGAGTAAGCAGGCCAGTTTTTTGCCAAATCCTTGATTATTAAAGGCTTTTTTGGATCGTAATAATTTTTCCTGAAATCTTCGGGGGAGATAACATCTACCGTGTCAACTGGCTTCAAGCGCATAGCCTTTCGAATTTTAGTGGCCAAAATTAAGAATATTTTCCGGAGTATATCCCTGAAAAACTAATAACCGTTAGTTTTGTAGTTGATCATGGCAAAAATTAAAACCGGTTTAAACGGGAGTAAGCGGGAAACCATTCGTATACAGGCATCGGCCCTTTTCCGGTCAAAGGGGTTTGCAGCCAGTTCAATGAGGGAGTTGGCAGAAGCTGTGGGTGTAGAAGCGCCGAGTTTATATAATCATATTGGCAGCAAGAGTGAGTTGTTGCAGCATATCTGTTTTAAAGTGGCTGATGCTTTTGCTTTAAACATCGAGGCGGTAGAACATTCCGGCGGTAATGCGCTCCAGAAAATTGAACAACTTATCAGGTTTCACATTAACCTGATGCTACAAAACTTTGATGAAGTATATGTAGCTAATCATGAATGGAAACACCTGGAAGAACCATGGCTCGGCCAGTTTTTACAACGCAGGAAATCTTATGAAAAAAAATTACTGCAGCTTATACAGGAGGGAATTCATGAGCAGTTGTTGAACAACATCAACCCACATGTGGCTGCGCTCACCATCCTATCCGCTGTAAGAGGCATCGAGTTTTGGCAACGTCACAAAAACAATGTTTCTCCAAAGGAACTGGAGAATAACATGGTGGAACATTTAATCAACGGGATAAAAAAATAATATGGCAGTTCATTTTCATCCATTGAAAATAAAATCGGTAAAAAAGGAAACGGCAGATTGTGTGTCGGTAAGTTTTGATGTACCATCAGACCTGGAAAATGTATTTTCTTTTTCTGAAGGACAAAACATTACCATCCGGCAGGTGCTCGATGGCAACGAGGTGCGCAGGAGTTATTCTCTTTGCACTGCCCCCCACGAAAAAGAATTGAAAGTAGCCATTAAGGCGGTGGATGGTGGCGTGTTTTCCAGCTTCGCTCAAAGTTTGAAAAAAGGCGATACATTAGAAATATTACCTCCAGTGGGTAAATTCAATGCAAAACTCACAAAGCCTGCCGGTAAATACCTGGCTATTGCTGCAGGGAGCGGCATCACTCCGGTGATCTCTATCATTAAACATAGTTTACAAACGGATACTGAAAGTACTTTCACATTGCTGTACGGCAACAGGAGCCGGAACGCCATCATTTTTTTCGAAGAGCTGGAAGCTATCAAAAACAAATACATGGATCGCTTCAACTTTATCAATGTACTGAGCCGTGAAAAAACGGATGCTGCTATTAATTATGGCAGAATTGATAGAGCCAAGCTGGAAGCCCTAAGTGCTGTTATAGACTACCATAATATGGATAGCATTTACCTCTGCGGCCCGGAAGAAATGATCTTTGGCGCCTCTGATTTTTTGCGGGAACGAGGAATAGACAAATCAAAAATTCACTTTGAATTATTTACCACACCCGGGCAGACCAAACTTGCAACATCAAAAAAAGTGGAAACCGATAAGGAAGATGTGGGGCCAAAAAGTAATATTACTGTAAAACTAGACGGGAGGAGTTTTGATTTTGACCTGGGCCTGCATTCCATGAGCATTTTAGATGCGGCACTGCAGCAAGGGGCTGATCTGCCTTATGCCTGCAAAGGTGGTGTGTGCTGCACCTGCCGGGCAAAACTGGTAAGTGGCGAAGTGAGCATGGATGTAAATTATGCATTAGAGCAGGAAGAAGTAGAAGCAGGTTTTATTCTTACCTGCCAAAGCCATCCACGCAGCGAAAAAGTAGTAGTAGATTTTGATGTGAAATAAAAATAATCATCTCATAAAATAGAGAACATGAGTGTACAAAATATAGAGGAGCAGTTTCAATCGAAGATTAATAAAGAAATAAAAATTGAACCCAAGGACTGGATGCCCGAGGCCTATCGCAAAACCAACCTGCGGCAGATCAGCCAGCATGCCCACAGCGAAATTGTAGGCATGTTGCCCGAAGGCAACTGGATCACAAGGGCGCCTTCTTTAAAACGCAAAGCCATCCTTATTGCAAAAGTGCAGGATGAAGCCGGTCATGGATTGTATTTATACTGTGCCGCCGAAACGCTGGGTTTTACCAGGGAATCTATGATCGACGACCTGCATAGTGGTAAAGCAAAATACTCATCCATTTTTAATTATCCCACCATTACATGGGCCGACATGGGTGCCATCGGCTGGCTGGTAGATGGTGCAGCTATCTTAAACCAGGTAATGCTTTGCCGCACCAGTTATGGACCTTATGCCAGGGCGATGGTGCGCATTTGTAAAGAAGAAAGTTTTCATCAGCGCCAGGGATTTGAATCACTATTGGTACTCAGCAAAGGAACTCCCGAACAAAAAGCTATGTGCCAGGATGCCATCAACCGATGGTGGTGGCCCAGCCTCATGATGTTTGGCCCCAGGGATAGCGAAAGCACCAACAGCGATCAAAGTATTAAATGGAAGATAAAACGCAAAACCAACGATGAACTACGCCAGCAGTTTGTAGACATGTGTGTGGAGCAGGTAAAATTATTGGGCATGACTTTACCAGACCCGGACCTGAAGTGGAACGAAGAAAGAAAACATTACGATTTCGGCGAAATCAACTGGGATGAATTCTGGAACGTGGTAAAAGGAAATGGACCCTGCAATAAACAACGACTTGATGCAAGGCGAAAAGCACACGATGATGGCGCATGGGTGCGAGAAGCCGCATTGGCATATGCTACTAAAAGGGCAGCAAAAGAAAATAAAAAAGTGGCTTAATTTATCTAACAGCTAAAATTTAAACAATGAGTTTTAAAATAAATAAATTTTACTACGGGGATATCCCCGAAGAAAAAGCTGCCGGCAGCGATTATACTGTAAAGCAAGACAGCGCTAACTGGCCCCTGTGGGAAGTTTTCATCCGCAGCAAACAGGGGCTCGACCATAAACATGCAGGAAGCCTCCACGCTACCGATGCACAGATGGCTATTGAAAATGCCCGTGACGTGTACACCCGCAGGCAGGAAGGCATCAGCATCTGGGTGGTAGAAAGCAAATATATCCACGCCAGCAACCCTGATGATGCCGAAAGTTTTTATGAGCCCGCAGAAGATAAAGTGTATCGGCACCCCACTTTTTATGAACTGCCGGATGAAATAAAACACATGTAGACAGCACTGATAAATGAAAATGTACAATTGAAAATGACGGATCAACAAAAAACCGACTTCATACTTTTTTTAGCAGACAGCAATTTGATTCTGTCGCAACGCAATGCAGAATGGTGTGGCCATGGCCCCGTGCTGGAACAGGATATTGCCATCACTAATATTACGCTCGACCTTTTAGGACAGGCAAGAAACTTTTACCAATATGCAGCCGACCTCATCGGCAATACTGACGAAGATAAACTGGCCTACCTGCGTACCGAAAGAGAATATAAAAACCTGCTGCTGTGCGAACTGCCGAAAGGAGATTGGGCACAAACCATACTGAAGCAATTTTTTTACAGCGTGTATGCCCAACTGTTATATACATCATTAGCTTCTGCTGCTGATGAACGCCTGGCAGCTATCGCAGAAAAATCGCTGAAGGAAGTAACCTACCATGTGCGATGGAGCAGTGAGTGGGTAATACGCCTGGGCGATGGTACAGAAGAGAGTAAAAGAAGATTGAAGGATGCCCTGGATTACCTATGGCCTTTTACGGGTGAACTATTTGTGGCCGCAGACTTTGAAATAAATAATGGTATCAACCTGGAGACTGTCAAAAAAAGCTGGCAACAAAAAGCCGAAACCGTTTTTGAAGAGGCCGGCATGTTGCTTCCCGACATGACCAGGGTAATGCAAAGCGGCGGCAAACAGGGCATTCATACAGAACATATGGGATACATATTAGCAGAAATGCAATACCTACAGCGAACTTACCCGGGGGCAGAATGGTAAATCCTATGCAAAAAGAAACGATTCATAAAAAAAAGGAAGAAAAAAGGATCTGGGATCTTTTAGGGAAAATAACCGACCCGGAGATACCCGTGTTAACCATACTTGACCTTGGTATAGTGCGTGAAGTAAAATTGCAGGATGAAAATGTGGAAGTGATCATTACACCTACATATTCCGGCTGCCCTGCCATGGACATGATAGCCACCAATATCCGGATGGAATTATTGGCAGCCGGTTATAAAAATATAAGCATTACAAATGTATTAAACCCCGCATGGACCACAGAGTGGATGACAGAAGCCGGTAAGCAGAAATTAAAAGCCTACGGTATTGCACCTCCCACTAACACGCACGCTGTTTGCAGCAACGAGCTCTTTGCTCCAAACGAAGCAATACAATGTCCGCTCTGCAACTCTTATAACACCCGCCGCATCAGTGAATTTGGAAGCACCGCCTGCAAATCGCTTTATCAGTGCAACGATTGCAAAGAGCCCTTCGATTATTTTAAATGCCATTAAGCAGCAAATTGTTCGCAAAAAAGTTAAGTTGTAACTTTAGCGTAAGTATTTGCTTATGGATATCACTATTTATTTTGAAGAAGCAGGACAGGTAGTTTTTGCATTTGTGATTGGTGCCATTATTGGCATCGAAAGGGAATTCAGGAGCAAACCTGCAGGGTTTCGTACCATGATCCTTATCTGCGTAGGCTCATGCCTGTTTACCATTTTATCGAAAGAAGCTGCGCAGGGAAGTGCAGACAGGATTGCCAGCAACATAGTAACAGGTATTGGTTTTATAGGTGCAGGAGTAATTTTTAAAGAAGGCATTTCTGTAAACGGGTTAACCACCGCTGCTTTAATATGGATAACTGCTGCGCTGGGAATGGCCATCGGTTTTCATAATTATCCTATTACCATATTAGTAGCTGGTATGGTAGTAATTGTATTATTCATCCTGGAACCGGTGCAGCGTTTTATTGAAAGGTTTCATAAGGTAAAAGACTATCGCATTCGATCCTCAGATACGTCACAGGCTTTTAAAAGAGAATTTGAAAATTTTTTAAAAGATAGTTCGCTTGATTTTCGTTGCATGAAAATGAGCAAAGAAAGCAGGGATGCACAATTTATTTATCGCATCAGCGCTCCCGATCGCAATTACGGCAAAGTAGATGATTTCCTTATCAGCCATCCCCAGGTAGTAACTTACACATCTTAACCAATAGCATGAGTTCAAGTATTAGTTTTGAAATAAAAGATAATATCGGTTTTATCGCTCTTAACCG
>CBFGLL010000072.1:0-9232 GCA_965649585.1 uncultured Chitinophagaceae bacterium
GCTGCCATTGCCACGGTAACGAGTAAAAATTTTTGAACAAAACTTTTTGAATTGTATTGCTTCAACAAATGCCCCACCAATTGCGGATCGCCAATTTTTTTGATGGCCCTTTTCTTTTTGCGGCGGGCATACAGGTACATGAAAAAAATGATGGGGATAAGCGCAAAAGCCGCCAGCAAAAGTTCATATTGAAATTGAAGCATAGGTTATGTTTACCCTTTATTTTTTGCCTTGAAAAAATCCCAGGTCTTTCAGTATGTCCTGCAATATGCTTTTGCGCACATTGACCATATCAAAGTCAGGATCGGGAGATTTTACGAGCTGTACAAAGAAATAAACGTGCCGGTTTTCTTCGATCCAGCCAACTATCCAGCCAATATTGTTTTTTTGCTCATCAAAGCCCCAGCCTGTTTTGTAACTTAGCTTGTACAAGGTATTCTCTTCCTGCAGCATCATGCTCCTCACCGTTTCCATGGTAGATTTACGAAATGGCAACTGGTCAAAATAAAGTTTTTTCATAAGGCCTAGTTGCTCATCAGGAGATATTTTGAGATCGTTATTAAGCCAGAAGGAATCTACGTAGTTACCGATATTCTTATTACCATACCCGAGGCTATCGAGAAATTGCTGCATGGTATCCTTACCAATGCGGCGGGCAATTTCCTGGTAGTATCCTACATTACTTACTTTAAATGCCTCCCGCATATTCATCGTTTTGTTCCAATCCGGCACCCATCGTTTTACCCCATCCCAGGGTATTACAAGGCTATCATTGGGAGCAATGCCGGTTTCCAAAGCAATTAATGAATTAGGAATTTTAAAAGTGGAGGCAGGTGTAAAACGCATAGTATCCAGTTTCATATTGTACACCATCACGGAACCATCCTGGTTGTTCAGCATGGTAAAACAACCATCTACATTCCGGGCATCAAAATATTTTTTGAGGTCATTGTTGATGTCGGCTTTGTTAACAGAACAAGACTGAACAAATGCAACAACAATAAAAAAACAAGCAGTTTTAAAAATGGTTTTAAGCAACATCATCCTGGATTTTTTTCTTTTTCTTATTTGATTCCTTCTGTGCTTTCATATAGTTGGCGGTAGCTTCCAGCGTTTCGTAAAATTTGTTTCCAAACCTGCGTATAAGTGGCTCTTTTAAAAATTCGTACACGGGAACTTTTAATTTTTTGCCGAGAGAACAGGCAGCCTTGCAATGATCTTCTCTTGGGCGATAATTTGCAAAATCGGTAGTACCATCTTTGCTTGTTTTTACAACCACGGGAAAGAGATGACAGCTGATCGGTTTTTTCCAGTTTACTTTTCCATCAAGGTAAGCCTGTTCAATACCACATTTTACCAGGCCGCTTTTTTCTTTGATGGCATACACACATACCGCATCGTTGATGGTGGGTGTAACCCATCCAAACTCTTCGTTATAAATATAATGTCCCTGCCTGTTGATCTCATCAATACTTTCTTTATCCAGGTAGGGAAGAACAGCGGGTAACACCGCATCTATTTGTTTTAATTCTTTTTTATTGAGTGGCGCACCCGCATCGCCATCTACACAACATGCACCCTTGCAGGCAGTTAAATCGCACACAAATTGTTCCTCCACCAATTCATCACTCACTAAAACCTTGTCGATCGCTATCATGGGGCAAAAGTACAATTAATAAAAAAAAGCCATGGAAAGGCTATTGTTAAATGGTTCAAATATTTTTCCAGCGGAAGGTATTGATCAGGTGATTGATATCCTGCTGTAAAAAATCCAGCACCGGCCGCAATGAGTCTGCATTGGGCGTGGTATCAAAATACAAAGCACCCCTGATGAAATTTTTCGTAGTATCACTCATAAAAAACTGCCTGGCAGTTGCGGCATTTCCTTTTACGGTAAAGTTTACACCTGTAACCCCATTTTTGGTGGTGAACACACTGTCGCCGATAAAAGAGGCCACTGCCTCATTTTTATTGGTAAGATTAAAAGCATCGTTTACCATCTTATCAAAATAATTGATGCCCGATGAGTCTTTATAACTGCCATCCGGCTGCTTTACCTTGTAGGTGGCTTTTCCTCCAATGATTTTATAACTTAAAAATATGCGGGCATTAAATTGCGGAAAATCAATATTTCGCCAATATGGATTTTCAGGTGTGCTGTCGAAATAAGTGCTGTCGGTTACAATACGGGCGTAAGCAGGGTATTCAAAACTATAGGGCACTGCCGGATCATTGAATAACACATAATTCCTTTGGGGAAATTCAATGTTGTAATACCCTCTTTTTTTAGAAGTGTAAGTGCTGTTGCAGGCTGCAAAGGCAATAAGAACAATAACAAATAAAACAGCTTTTAGTGGGTTCATCTAGTCGTCGGCAATGGTTTTTTGTTGGATAATGATTTTCACTTTATCGATCCGGTTTTTATTAATTTCCAAAGGTATTAATGTAAAGTCTCCACTTTGTACCTGGGAATTCACCAGTGGAAACTCCCCGGCAATTTCCAGCACCAGCCCTGCCACAGAATCGCTGTCGCCACGCACGGAATCAAATGTGTCTATTGGCAATCCCATGGCTTTGCAGGCATCATTGATCATATACTTGCCTTCAAAAATATAGTTGTAGTCGTCTATTTTTTTGTTCACGCTTTCTTCGTCGTCAAACTCATCCCTTATATCGCCAATGATCTCTTCCATAATATCTTCCAGGGTTACAATGCCGGATGTACCACCAAACTCATCTACTACAATGGCAAAATGAATTCGTTTGGCCCTGAATTCCTGTAAGAGGTCTTCAATGAGTTTTTGCTCGTGTACAAAATAAGGCTTGCGGATCAACTCGTGCCAGTTAAAGTCTGGTCCTTCATCAAGGAACGGAAGCAGGTCTTTTGTATGTAACATGCCTGCAATGTCGTCGAGGTTGCCATTGTACACCGGCAGGCGGGAATAATTGAGTTCTTCCACTTTTTTCAACACTGCATCAAACTTACAATTGTGTGCAATTCCGTTTACATCCATGCGTGTACGCATGATCTGTTTTACTTCGGTATCGCCAAATTTGCGAATGCCTTTTAATATCTGTTTTTCTTCTGTGGTGGCTTCTGTATCGGGCAACAGGTCAATCGCATAATCCAGGTTACTATCTGTTTTTGCATCGGAAACATCACCCATTTGTTTGCGAATGCCATCTGTAAAATTTACGATGCGTTTGCTGAGGCCATAAAACAAACTATTGCAGATCTCGAGCATGAGCGATGCAGATGATGCAAACCATATCTTGCGGTGGGCAGCCCACACTTTGGGAAGCACTTCAGCAAACAAAACCAGGAAAATAGTGATCGAAACAATTTTAATGAGTAATTGAGTTCCGGGGCCGAGCGTGGTATTACTTAACAAATGATTGAGCAGGTAATTGGTAACTAATATAAACCCGATGTTCACAATTACGTTTGTTACGAGCAGGCAGGCCTGTAAAATTTTGGGCTGCTCCAGTAAGTGCACAATGCGCCTGAAGGAAGGCAGCTGTTTTGTTTTAAGGAAATTAATATCCTTTGCTGTGAGTGAAAAATAAGCCACTTCGCTGCCGGCGGTAAAAAACGACAGCAAAAAAAGCAGCACGGCAATAAACGTAAGAATGATGCTGGCCGTAGGGGTTAAAACTGATAGAAGTTGACAATAAATTGCCGAATGATAATCCAATTGGTTGTTAGTTTAGTGAACAATTACTGCAGTTAGCAGGGCTGTTATTAAAAGGGAAGCCTTTCGGGGCCATCTTCCTGCGGAGGTGGAATGGACCCATCCGGATCTCCTCCACCCTCCAGGTTTTCAAACCCATGGATGGGTGCACCGCCTTCATTTCTTTTATCCAGCATTATCAGGTTATCGCCCACCACTTCGGTGGCAAATTTTTTATTTCCATCCTTATCTTCCCAACTCCTTGTTTTAAGGCGACCTTCAATATACACCAGGCTACCCCGGTGCAAGTATTTTTGGGCAAGTTCTGCTAATCCCCTCCAAAGTACAATTGTATGCCATTCTGTTTGAGAAATCAACTTGCCGCTACGGTCTTTATAGGTTTCAGTGGTAGCGAGTGAAAATTTTGCAACTCCGATATTTCCTTCCAAAAATTGAATATCCGGGTCCTTACCCAGGTTTCCTATCAACATTACTCTATTAACCCCTCTCATAATTTTTCTGATTTTATGATTGATGTATTGATTCTTTGGCTGTTCTAAGGAATTAAAGATACAATTTTCTCCATCACAAGAAATGTGCTTATTTCCAACCTTTATCCGCCAGGTATTGGTTGATGAGTCGGGGAAAAGCCAGCTTTTTTAATTGATTTTTACTTACCAGCATTGTCCCTGCCGGCGGTTCAAACCCAAGCGGCATTTCGATAAAGCGGGCATGGATGGTTTGATGCGTAAGTTGCTGCCTGTAAGCCGGAGAAATCGTAGCCATTGAGGGATCAACGGATCCATTATGAAGTAATAGTTCCTTATTTACAGCCCGGGAATTAAGCATGGACGGGGTTTCCAGCAAATAAAACTCGTGAAGATCCTGCCAGACGTCTTTTGAAGACCTTTTACGCACCAGTAACTTGTTTTGACGGGAAAGCACGAGGTAATAAAACCAGCGGTTCTTTTTTACCAGTTTTTTTTCTTTTACGGGGAGCAGGTGCTGCAGGTTATTTTTAAAGGCTTCGCAGCGCTTTTGGAGGGGGCAGCTTTCACAAAGGGGCAACTGTGGTTTACACACTACCGCTCCAAAGTCCATGATGGCCTGGTTGTAGACAGCCGCACTTGTTTTGGGCAAAAGTTGTTGCGCTAATTCCGCAAATTCCATTTTCCCCCGGCTGGAGTCGATGGGCGTTTCAATGCCGAAAAATCTTGATAATACACGATTTACATTACCATCAATTACCGCATATGGCAGGTTGTATGCAAAAGAGGCAATTGCAGAAGCGGTGTAAGATCCCACCCCTTTTAATTGCAAAATATCTTCATAATCAGAGGGGAACTTTCCTTTCATCTCATGCTGTATAACCCTTGCTGTAGCTAATAAATTCCTGCATCGGCTATAATATCCAAGCCCTTCCCACATTTTAAAAACCAGGTCATCCTTTGCCAGCGCAAGATCCTTTACCCGTGGAAATTTTTGAATGAATTTTTGGTAGTATGCGGTTCCCTGCTCCACCCGGGTTTGTTGTAAAATGATCTCGCTCAACCATATGCGGTAAGGATCTTTTTCTCCCTTCCAAGGCATGGAACGATCATTGTAGTCATTATCCCAGGCAAGCAGGTTTTTGGTAAAAAATGACTTATCGTTATTTGTTAACATGGATATTTTAAAATATTATACACAAACACATTGATTATCACCATTTTGCTTGGTAGTAATCAAAAATCTTCCTAAATTGTTTTTTTAAATTCTTTTATATGAGAAAAGCAGACCTTATTAATAAGATTTCCGAAAAAACCGGGATACCAAAAGTAGATGTTTTGGTAACGCTTGAAACCATGTTTAAAGAAATTAAAGGTACCCTATCAAATGGTGAAAACCTTTATATCAGGGGATTTGGCAGCTTCATTATTAAAAAGCGTGCAGCCAAAATCGGGCGCAATATCAAAAAAAATATCGCAGTTTCCATCCCGGAGCACTTTATTCCTGCTTTTAAACCTGCAAAAGAGTTTGTACAGGAGATCAAAAGCAGTGAGAATATAAAAGAAATCCCAAAAATGGAGGATGACAACGAGGGTTAGCGTAAATTTGCGCTTCAATTAATTAAGCGTGAACAAGCCTACCATATTAGTTATAGCCGGCTGCCTTGCTACGGCAGCATTTTTTATTTTTGGAAAAACCAGCATCCCACACAAGGAACCTGCAAAAAACGAGCAGGCGGCATCTGCACAACAGTTTGAAATACAGCCATATATAGATAGCCTTACGGGCAAACTCCCTATTTCCCAATCTCTGGAAATGCAGGGGCTAATGAATACTGTAAAAAGGGGTGATGTTAAAACCCAGCAATTGAAGGCTTATGAATCCCTTGCAGCATTGTGGAAAGACAGTGCAAAGCAGTTTGAGCCTTATGCATACTATATTTCCGAAGCAGCTAAGTTGGATAATTCAGAAAAAAGCCTCACCTTTGCAGCCCATTTATTTTTGGATAACCTGCGAGGCGAGCATGATTTAACCAAATTAAAGTGGAAGGCAGACAATGCCATTGAGTTATTTGAAAAAGCTATTCAACTTAATCCTGATAATGATGAACTCCGTATCGGCTTAGGAAGTAGTTATGTTTTTGGGCTGGGAAGAGCTGGCTCGGGCGACAATGCTACGATGCAGGGCATCCAGGAATTGCTGAAAGTGGTGCGGAAAGATTCAACCAATATGAGAGCACAGTTTGTGCTGGGTGTAGGCGGTTATGTTTCCGGGCAATATGATAAAGCAATTGAACGATTTAGTAAAGTGGTAACAGCTCAACCAAACAACCTTGAAGCTATTGCCTTTTTAGCCGACACCTATGCTGCAAGTGGTAATAAGGAGCAGGCGGTTAAATGGTACAATATCAGCAAACGCCTTGTGAACAACCCGGCATACAGCAAAGAAGTGGATGCACGAATTGCAGCCATGAAATAACAGAAAGCACGAAAAACAACATATTTAAAATTATTAATTAAACACAAAAATTATTTATCATGCCTTGTGGTAAAAAGAGAAAACGTCATAAAATTGCTACTCATAAACGCAAGAAGCGTTTGAGAAAGAATCGTCATAAAAAGAAATAATTTCTTTTTATAATGGTGCCCCGTTTTCCCCGGGGCACTCACTTCTTACATCTTTACTGTAGGTATATCATTTCTGCTGTGCAGCACACCCACGTTCCTAACCGTGGCTATTATTGATATAACGAGGTTTAGAAAACAATTACATTTTGACCAAGGAATTAATTATTAACGCCCTGCCTCAAGGCGTGGAGATTGCCCTGTTGGAGGATAAAAAACTGGTGGAGTTGCATAGCGAAAAAGCAGATGCCAACTTTGCCGTGGGCGACCTTTACCTTGGGCGTGTAAAAAAACTGATCCCCGGGTTAAATGCAGCATTTGTAGAAGTGGGTTTTGAAAAAGACGCTTTTCTTCACTATACCGATCTTAGCCCCTATGTAAGATCGATCCTTAAGTTTACCAACCAGGCCATCAACGATAAATCCGAAGAAGGCTTAGACTTCTCTAAATTTAAAGTAGAACCAGAGATCATCAAAACCGGCAAGATCACCGAGGTGCTGAATGGTCGCCCAAATATCCTGGTCCAGATTTTAAAAGAACCCATTGCAGCCAAAGGGCCCCGCCTGAGCTGTGAATTGTCTCTCCCAGGTCGTTTTGTAGTAGTTACTCCATTTAATGATATTGTTGCTGTGAGTCGCAAGATCCATAGCAGTGAAGAAAGAAAAAGGTTGCAGAAAATTATTGAAGCGATCAAACCGAAAAATCTTGGGGTGATTGTGCGCACTGCCGCCGAAGGAAAACACACTGCCGAACTGCATGAAGACCTGTTGAGCCTCGTTGCTACCTGGAAAACCATCCAGGATAATCTTAAAGGTGCTGAAGCCCCCGCAAAAATTTTGAGCGAGCAAGGTAAAACTACCAGCATGCTGCGTGACCTGTTGAATGCAGACTTCAACAAAATCGTAGTAAACGATAAAAACATTTTTGCTGATACCAAAACTTATATTCAACGCATCGCTCCTGATAAAGCGGATATCGTAAGTTATTATAGTAATGGTCAAAGCATTTTTGATAGCTATGGTATTACCAAGCAGGTAAAAGGTTCTTTTGGTAAAACGGTGAACCTTCCGAGCGGTGCTTATCTTATCATTGAACATACTGAAGCACTTCACGTAATTGATGTAAACAGCGGTTACAAAAGTGTAAGTAATAACCAGGAGCAGAATGCGCTGGAAACAAATCTTGAGGCAGCAGAAGAAATTGCACGACAGTTAAGATTGCGTGATCTTGGCGGCATTATCATCGTTGATTTTATCGACATGAAGTTGCTGGAAAATAAGAAGAAGTTAGCTGATGCTATGGACCAGTTCATGCGTCCTGATCGTGCAAAACATGCGGTACTTCCTATTACCAAGTTTGGGTTGATGCAGATCACCCGCCAGCGCATGAAGCCGGAGATGAATATCAATACCAGCGAAGTGTGCCCAAGCTGCGAAGGAACCGGTAAAATTTCATCCACCCTTATTCTGGAAGATGAGATCGCCAAAAACCTGAGCTACCTTATTATGCAGCGTCATAAAGGACTCACCATTGAAGTGCATCCCATCTTATATACTTATTTAACTTCCGGCTTCCCCAGCCGCAGGTTTAAATGGAGCTGGAAATTCAAACAAAAGATCAAGGTCAAAGCTAACAGCAGCTACCATCTTACTGAATTCAGGTTTTTTGATGAAAATGATGAGGAGATAAAACTCTAATTATTTTTCGTTTCTAGGCGGCCACTGGCCACCAGCTTCCTTCAATTTTATTCTTAAAATACTTTATATTTAAAGTTGTTTGAAAATTTATTCATTCAAACTTGCCATTTATGAAGTATAGTGCTATTCAAAATTTTATCGGCGGCAGCTTTGTGAGTCCGAAAACCGATAAAAAGCTTGATGTAATCTCTCCTGTTGACGGAAACCTTTTGTCGACGGTTCCGATGTCATCCGCTGCTGAGTTAAACGAGGCTGTAAAAGCTGCAAAAGCCGCTTTCCCTGCCTGGAGCCGCACTCCCATTAAGGAACGGGTACAGGTATTTTTTCGTTATAAAACTTTATTGGAGAAACACCTGAAAGAACTTGCTGAATTATGCAGCGAAGAAAATGGGAAAACATTTGGCGAATCCGTAGCTGAAATTGAGAAATGTATTGAGCTCACTGAATTCGCTACCTCTCTCCCTCAATTGATCACGGGTGAAATTTTGGAAGTAAGTAAAGGAGTAGAATGTCGCACTGAACATGTACCATTGGGAGTGGTAGCATCCATCGTGCCATTTAATTTTCCGAGCATGGTTCCCAACTGGACCATTCCAAATGCCATTGCCCTGGGGAATTGTATGATCATGAAACCCTCAGAAAAAGTTCCGTTGAGTTGTGGTCGGCTTGCTGAATTATTAAAGGAAGCAGGTTTGCCGGATGGTGTTTTAAACATTGTACATGGCGATGTTGAAATTGTAGAAGCCATCTG
>CBFGLL010000073.1:0-9224 GCA_965649585.1 uncultured Chitinophagaceae bacterium
ACTGCGTTGTGACGGTTGGCACTTAAATCAATAAATACCTTGTTAGGAAAATTAGCGCCACCACCATCAATGGTTGCTGTTGAAGAAGTGGAAACCAATTCTGCAAAATTTAAGGTAAGCTGCTTTGCAGTACCAATGATCACCGGGTTGCCGGTGCTGTAAATTTCGAATACAATTTTTTCATCTCCGTCAAACAAAACTCCTGCAGATTTATTTACCACTACGGTTGCCTCGTTGTTACCGCTTGGTACCAGCAAATGAATCTTTCCGGCAGAAACAGCAGGCACCGTGGTATATTCCACGCCAGATGTAACACCCTGTTCTGTTACATTTAATACAACGGGTATGTCTGTAGTAGCGGCAGAAGACAATTTTACCTTTAAAACAATACTGTTTTCGTTGGATGCAATACCCTGGGCATTACTTTCAAATGTGGCATAGGTGTCACCTGCACCAATATCATCGCCTTTTCTGCAGGAAGTAAATAAAGCTGCAGAAGCCAGCGCTAAAAAGAGGTAATTTTTCATTTTTTTCATTTGTTGTTTCATTTATATTGAACTTATTATTTGTTGATGTTGAATACCACGGATGCAAAATAGGACCGGCCGGTAGCAATGCTCCTGGAAAGGCCTGAATTATTATGAACGCCGCTGGATACGCTGGAACTTACACCTACTCTGCTCACGTCAAACAGGTTTCTTACACCTGCATTCAACTGCAGGTATTTTCCCAGTTTTTTATTAAGAGAAAAATCAGCAGTGTGGTAAGCCTTAAATGCGCTCCTGATAAAATTACCGGTGCTGTCTACACTGTAAAAAGCAGTTTCACCAGTGTACTTGTAAAAGAGGTTGGCACCCAGACCGATATTTTTAAATTCGTAACTAATATTAGCATTTACCTCGGGCGACCAGTTAAGTGTAGGTAATTCTTTATCTGATTCTGAGTTGGCATTATAAAAACCGGTGTAAGAAGCCCCTAGCCCCATGTTCCATTGCTCATACTTAGCAAGAGTTTGCAAACTAAAGCCGCCTGTTTTGCTATTAGAAACATTGGTTACAATAAATACATTTGGATCTGTAGCAGATGGCGCATAATCAATGAGGTCTTTTACATCATTATAAAAACCACTCAACACCGTGCTATAAGCCAGTTTGCCGGTTGCTACTTTTTTCCAGCTTAACGAACCGTTAAAGCTGTGAGAGGTCTCTGCCTTCAAATCTGGGTTACCGAGTATCTGGTGATTAGCATCAAAGAAATTAAAATACAATTCACGTAATGAAGGTGCCCGGAAGCCACGTGCATAAGATAAACGAAGGTCTGTCTGTTTGCTCAACACAAATTTAGTATTGATAGAAGGCACCACTGCCGGGGCATCGTAAACAGAGTTTTTGATGAACCTGAAACCAGGTTTTATATTAATATTTTTAGAAGGGCGAATTTCGGAACTGATAAAAAATGCATAATCATTTACTGCATTGACACCTTTCGCTAATCTTTCTCCATCTCCACGATCGAGGTTGATATCAATACCTGGCTGGAATGAAAACATATCATTAAGCTGGTAATTCGCTGCTGTGCGCAGGTTAAACCCGGAAAAATGAGCGGTAGACTGGGCGGCGGTATCAGAATTATAAAACACTTTGCCATCACGCTCTCTCTTTAATGTTGCAAATACCTGGCGATTATAAGTGGTAAAGGCCATCTGTGTTTGCCAATACAATTTGCTGCTGAATTTATAGGTTGACTGCAGTTGCTGCATCAAACGGTTACTGAAGTATTCCCGGTCTGGTGCAAAATAGTTCCCCGAAACAGCCTGGTATAAAGTATAGTTTGCCGGGTCAGTGATCAGTTCATCCAATCCGTCGATCCGGTAACCAATATTCCATTTTGCAGTGGAATAGTTAATAAATCCACTGGCCAAAAACTGGTCCTTCTTATGCCATAATAATTCACGGCCGCTCGCAGTATCTTTCCATCCTCCAAAATAATTATAACCAATGCTGGCACCGGTTTGAATTTTCTTATGCCTGTAAGTAAACGCCACAGAAGTGTTGTGAATCCCCTTATTGAAAAAAGAATATTCTTTTCCAATCGTTTCTTCATGTTGCTTGGCTGTGATACTCCACTTACCAGGGGCAGATTTTTTGGTTATAATATTGATAACACCACCAAGTGCATCAGCGCCATACATTACCGACATGGGGCCTTCCACAATTTCAATCTTTTCAATAGTGTTGATATCAATCTGGTTAATATTGATTTCGTTGGTGGCACCCTGCCTGCCCACAATGGGAATTCCATCCAATAAAATTTTTACATTTTGGCCCGCAAGGCCCTGCATTGTAATATTAGAACCACCGGTTGCCTGGTCTTGTGTAAAACGGATATTCAATTCATTGTTTAATACATCCTGCAGTTTGGTGGCAGCCTGTTTTTGAATTTTTTCCTGTGAAATAACTTTTACCTGGTACACAGAATTTTTAAGTGACTGTGGTTTTATTTGACCGGTAACGACAACTTCCTGGAGTTCTTTTTCGGAAAGCTGGGCTGTGTCGTTTTGAGAAAAGGAAACTAAAAATGCCAGGTTAAAACTTACAAAAAGGAGGAGTAACTTTCTCATAAACAAAAAACGATTTTTGCTGTAAACGCAGTTCGCAACAATTGCGTTGCCCCTGCTTTGATACCTTACAATTCAATGACAATCTGTGTTTCAGCAAATGTGTAATTGAATTACGGCTGCAAATTTCGTGTGGAATATTTTGTGAATGAAAACTTATCAGATGTTTTTTGTCATGCCATTGCCATATTTCCGCAGTTTCGTTTTCACATCATAACGGTACATGATTTCTGTCATGTTTTTTTTAAAAAACAGGGTTTCTTATGCCATCAACGGATCAAGGAAGAGGTTCATGAATTTGGCTTCATAAAATCAAAAGCCCCTTTGCGCAGGTTGATACCATATTCCATAAAAGCCTTGAGGCAGGCAAGAAAATTGGCCCATCCCTCCGTGTTCCTGCCCAACCAGGCGATGCCGGCTTCGTTGTTGTCCATGCTTTTTTCTGTAACAATCACCTGGGTAGATGCTCCCTTTGGCAGTAACTGCATTTCTACAAATAAAGGTGTACCAGTCTCATCGTCCCAATAAAACGACACATATTCGCCTGCATTCAGATCTCCTACCTTTACGGGAATTTTCATATCAAACTCCGGGAACTGCCACTCCAGTGTTGCGTGAGGCTCCATCCTCCCGGAACTCTTTGAAATGAAATAATGGCTCATTTTTTCCGGGTCTGTAATTGCCTCGTACACTTCATGCGCAGGTTTGCTTATTTGAATAGATGTTTTAATTTCCAGTTTCATGCTGTGTCTATTTATTTAAATTTACTACAAACATCTATATTGGGTTTCGTTTATTAAAGATTATCATATGCCCCCTGAGTTCATACCATATATCGGTTACGCTGCGTCCTTATGCCTTATCATTGCGCTGCTTGTAAACCACGACCTTAAATTCAGGTGGTTTACCGCTGCGGGCAATATTTTTTTTATTGCGTATGCCATTTTCTTATTTGCAATTCCCGTGTTTATCACCAATGTGGTGTTACTCACCATCAACATCTACTACCTTTTAAAAATATACCGGAGAAAAGAAAGTTTTGACCTCGCTGAGTTCAACAGCAATGAAGTACTTCCCAAAAAATACCTCGCTTTTTATGAAAATGATATCAAAGAATACTTCCCGGCATTTAACAACGAAAAACTGGCCGGTAACCTCAACTTTGTAGTAACCCGTGACCTGGCAGTTGCAAACATTTTCAGTGCGAGAATAAATGATAAAGGAGACGCACTGGTAGACCTCAACTACACCATTCAAAAGTTCAGGGACTATAAAGTGGGCAGCTATATTTTTGAAAAGGAAAAAGACTTTTTAAACTCGAAGGGAATTTCAAAAATCGTTTACGAACAGGTGCCCAACGATGATCATCTTGACTTTTTGAAATTAAACGGATTCAAGGAGGAAGCGGTTAACGGCAAATCATACTGGGTAAAAAATATCTAATCCCGGGTAATCCGAGGCCGCAAACGCTGCCTCGATTTGTTGAATACCATCATTCCTTTGTCGATGCCTTTGCGCAGTTCTTTCTGGGTTTCTTCGGGCAATTGTTTTACTTCGTAACAAGCCTGGCTGCAGCAACCATTATATTTTGTTGCGCATTTTTCGCATTGAATAAAAAGTAAGTGGCAGGCTTCATTTGCACAATTGGTATGTGTATCCGCCGGCTCGCCGCACTGGTGGCATTTTGCAATTATTTCGTCTGTAATTCTTTCGCCCAGGCGATCATCGAATACAAAGTTCTTTCCCCTGAATTTATTATCAAGATGTTGTTCTTTCACCTTGTTGGCATAGTTAATAATGCCACCCTCCAGGTGAAATACATTTTTAAATCCCTGGTGCAGCATGTAAGCGCTGGCTTTTTCACAACGGATACCACCGGTGCAATACATAATGATATTTTTATCCTTTGCGTCAGCCAGCATCTCCGCTGCCATGGGCAGTTGCTCCCTGAATGTATCACTGGGAACTTCTATTGCATCTTTAAAATGACCCACTTCATATTCGTAGTGGTTGCGCATATCCACAATGATGGTGTCCTTGTCCTCCGTCATTTTATTAAATTCAGTTGCATTCACATACCTGCCTTTATTCTCCATAGAAAAAGATGGATCATTAATGCCATCAGCCACTATTTTTTGACGCACTTTTATTTTTAGCACCCAAAATGATTTACCATCATTATCAACAGCAATATTTAACCGCAGGTTATTCAGCGCCGGGTAGGAATATAAAAAGGTTTTAAACGCTTCAAAATTAGTTTCGGGCACGCTCACCTGTGCGTTGATGCCTTCATGCGCCACATAGATTCTGCCGAAAACCTGTAAGGCATTCAATCCTTTATAAAGTTCATCCCGAAAAGCTGCAGGGTCCGCAATTGGAAAATAGTTGTAGAAGGAAATTGTTTTCCTGAAGATAGTTTCATTGTACAGGCGCTGCTTCAGCTCCTGCTGCGACACTCGATTGTGTAATACTGCCATGGTAATAAATTTGATCCCGTGTTATTACGGGAAATCATAAAATGATTGGATGCTTGCAGGGCAAACCAAATTTTTGAGCTGCAAAGTTAAGATAATTTTCTGCAGGAAAAGGTGTGCATCATCCTGATTTATTTTCACCGGTAAGGAAGCCTTTACGTTTAAAATACCATCCTGCTCTACAAAGAGATGCTCATACTTCTCCCTCCCCTGTTTCGATTTACGCTTCCGCCCAATACGCCGCCTGCACCAATTCTAAAACTAGCCTGTGTTTTTAAACCGGGTTGGTACGATGCAACAAGATCAACCCTGAATACCTTGAAAATATTTTCAAGGCCGGCGAAAAGCTCCACGTAATTGTTGTTTTCATTCACATATAAAGTATTGCTTCCCGCAACAAGGTTCCAGTTTAATCTTTTGAACAACGGAATTTTATTCGTCAGCAAACCATTAAAATGATGTTCAACATGCGCATAACCGTACAAACTTGCCGTGTTACTGTTTCCATACATGGGTGCCATCTGGAAACTGTTTACATATTCGCTGGCAGCTTTGCTGAGGTTACCGATAAAATGCGTGTAATCCTGTATCGGTACTTTTCTCCTGTTTAAAAATCCACCGGTGCCGAGGTGATATTTCAGTTCACCCAACAATTTCAGATTCCTGTCGCCAGTTACCGATAATTTCCATTTGTCAAAATCCACATCACTCCCAAATACTTTGTCAAAGCCCTTGCTGTAGCTGAAGGTAAACGTAGGGTATGCGGAACCGATAGACATTTTGTAATTGGGAAATTCTATAAAACGCTGGCCGGGCCTGAAACTGATACTGGCCGTTAAGATAGCAGCCTGGTGTGCTGAAAACTGCTGCGAAATTTTTTCGAAAGGATAATTAGGCGTGAAGTTTACCGTATCCTTTTTAAAGAAAGTGAATTTGGTAGTGTTATCGATCGGGATCCTGTCTTCCATTAACGCATTGACGCTCCACCGCAAGCCGCTCTCATAGTTGCGGCTATAGGTGAGGCTTCCAAAATAATTTTCGTAGGTCTTCATCCTGTTTTCGCCGAAAAACAACACGCCAATGCTATTGATGAGGGGAATGGTATTGTAAGCTTTGTTAAACTCACTCACCCTTTTTCCCCCGGCAATATTCCAATTGAATTGTTTTAATTTTTCACCAGGCACCGCCCTCCTGGTGCCGATGTTAACCGCTGCCCATGCATTAAAATGCTGATTACTGATGCCGTACCGCAGGTGTGGCTCAAATGAAATACTGGATTTTAGTTTTCGGTTGTAACTGCGTACAGATGCATTTAGTTTTAGGGTTAATCCCTCTACCGTATTATATTCCAGGTCGGGGATCATGGGATCTATATTCCAGTAAGTGGTTTTGGCAGTGCCATAATGCCTCCGATCGATGCCATTCCAAAACAAAGCCAGTGGTTTTATTCTTCCCTGCGCTTTGTTGAGAGAATCAATGCTCCTTTTGCTGAGAATGGAATCTTTCCTGGACTCATAGATGCTATCCTTTACTTTGTAGTTAGAAAACTCTTCAGCTTCCAGCGGCATAGGCCTGATGCTATCCCAATACTCCTTGCTCCTTTTATTTACAGCAGTGTCATATTTGATGACCACGTTATTGAAATAATTTTTATCAAAAACAGGATTAATGGAGTAATTGCTATACACGTTTACAAAATTTCCGACAGCATCTATTCCCAGCATTTTAAAATTAAAATAGAGCATTTGATTTTTCACCCGCCAAAAGTCATTGCTCACCGGCACATGCAGCTGGGTGATCTTTAAACTGTCTAAAATTTCAAGCTGGGCAGTTTTAGTGAGTAACAGGTCGAAACTGTGGATCCGCCAGTCATCATCAGTAATATTAATAACACCAGAAAATAAAGGCTCGTAGGTTCTCCTTGGTGTAACTCTTATACTGTTAATGGCTTTTCCGTCTTCCCAAAATGTTCCCAGGAATTTAAACTTATAAAAACCGATAGCGTCGTCCGCAATTGGAGATACGAATCCGCGGGGATTAAAACGTTCGGAAAACACTTTTACATTTTCCTGGTATAAACTAATGAATGCAGGAAAAGTAAATCCAAAACCGCCGCTTCCACTCACCCTGCTGCTGATTACGTTCATTTTAAATTTGTCGGGTTGCTGTACGCCAACCTTTGCAATTGATTCAGAAAGATATACTATACCCTGTCGGTTCGAGTCGAGCCCCATTTCCTTCACATCTTCTTCCGGCACTTTTTTCCCTAATATTTTCTTCGGCATTTTCCGCATCCTGATCACATCCTTGCCATATAATTCTACTTCAAATCCTGAAACCTGTTTGTTATAATAGCTGCGTTTTTTTATGGCCTGCCTTATAATTTCGTAAGCAGGATCTTCTGCTCCTGTTTTAATGGTAACTGCTTCCATTTCCAGCTTTTGCTGGGGGAGTACAAAACTCAGTTCGGTGTCTCCGTCCACCGTAATTTTTTTTTCAACGCTGGAATAACCGATATGCTGGCACACGATGGTATAACTGCCTGCTGCCAGGGAAAAAGAATAACGTGCCTTATCATTGGCACTGGTTCCTTTGCTGGAACCTTTTACAGTAATGGATGCGTAAGGTAGCAGGTCACCGTTCTCTGTAAAAACGGTTCCGAATAGTTTTTGCGCCCGGCTACTAAACATGCCCAGGCAAAAAAGCAGCAGTAAAAAGAACCTCATACAACAATTTGAGTGAAGATAAGCCAGCAGTTTGCACAAATGCCCCGGCAGGCATTTTTTAACAAAGAATTCCTATGCTGTTGCTGATGGAAATAAACGCCGCATCAATGATCCCGACCAGGCCGCAGATCCTGCTACCAACGCACCGATGAATGCGGTAGCAAGCATCAGCAATACCGGGCTATCGGTTTTGATGATTACCTGCGAAATTTTGTGTGCCAGCAAATGGTCATTAGCACTGCTGATAACAACACTCAGCAGCAACCACAATACGAATATACCGGTAAACCCGGCAAGAAATGCCATGCCCGGCCGCTGCGGAATTATGGCAGCGATTAAAAATGCTACGATGGCAATGCTCCACCAGGGCAATAACAAACATGCAGCATAACCTACTAAAGCGGTCATTAAAACAGAGATAAAAAATTTCATGGCGTTATAGATTTGCTCTTATGCTTTTTTAAAATTCATCGTAAACCTGATCTTGTCACTATTGGTTTCGTCCCGCTTCATCACCCACAATGAATAGTATTTACCAAGGGCCCAGTCATGTACAAAACTGTCGTAAAACCTGCTGCCGGGGTTTCCGCTTTGGCCGCCCGGATAGATACCAAACGCTTCTGTTTGTTGAGTAAGGCTCACTACCATCCTCCAGCTAGGCCCGTGATTTTCATTGGCCGCATTAATAATGTGCGTGCCACCACCGATGGGCAGGTGCAGGCTGCTAAGGGCAGGCAGTTTTGTGAGATGGGCTACACGGGTATCTTTATATTTTGCCCAGGCAAGTTTGTTCTTACCCGCTAAAGAGTCAAGTTTCGGCGTTGCTTTTTCAAAAGCGAGTGTTACCATTTGTTGAATGGATTCTAACTGCGGGGTAGCTTTATTGTCTACAAATTTCCAGGCAGAATCTTTTAACAAGGATTCCAGCAAGGTACTTTCAAATGGAGGAAGAATAGGAGAAGGTGCATTTGCAAATTCATCGTCAAAAATTACAGAACGCAGTTGTTTCCACACGATGGCGAAAACGGTTGCGCCCGTTGATGCAGTGTCATTCCTCAGGTCCCATGACCGCAGGTCGGCCAGGTATTTTTTACCGGAACCATTCAATGCCGCTTCGTTCACGTTTTTCAACAATAGCGGCCTCGCCATTTCTGCAAACACATTGTAGTTATCGGTTTGCATTTTCATCATATCCTGCGGCGTTATTTGCTGCATTTGCGAAAGCATACGGTTGATGATAAATCCTCTTGGTGAGGGATACTCACGCCCCAGGTAATAGGGATAAGTAGAATCTACCGGGCGCTGGTTGGCACTGCTCACAAAGCCTCGCTCCGGATTGTATTGAAAAGGCACTTCTGATTGAGGGATCATGTATTGCCACATGTAGGCACTATCAGTTCCCGGCAT
>CBFGLL010000074.1:0-9055 GCA_965649585.1 uncultured Chitinophagaceae bacterium
CCACAAATACCAGCAACAATGGCATTGCATACTTACTGAAAAAGCGGCCTGTACTTTCAACTTTTTCCTCCTCCTTAATTCTGAAAAGCCTGGCTACAAACAATGCCAGCAGTACACAAAAACCGATGGATGGAATGTATAAAAACCGCTCTGCCATGGTGGACCCTATTTTTAAAAACAGGTTGCTTACCGGGAATAAGGTTAGTAGAAAAAAGAAAATAGCCCATGAATATTTTTTCTTTCTTTTAAGTCCCAACACAGCCATTACACCCAGGGCCAGGTACACTAATAAGCCAAACATAGCCATCGGATTATTAAAACCTACAATCGCAATTTGTGAATAGGAATAATCGTAAGACAGTTTTACCGGTGCAACCAGCAACCCTACATAACGTAATAAAATACTAAATGCAGTACCCCACTCTTCCGATTTACCATTTGCCAAAACCAGGGTGTTATCAATGGGTACAATATCCATTGTTTTTACTCCCTGCACCGCCTGCTGTCGCAGGAAAAAATAAATTGCTGTAAAAGCGAGGAGAATGAAAAAACTAGTCCCCAGTTTTTTCCAGTCAACCTTTACCTGGCCGCTGAAATAATAACCGGTTAAAGGAACCAGGAGCAAAAAGGCAATCCCCGTTTCTTTCGACATCATAGAGAGTAAGAGGCAAACGCCACTCAACACTGCATACAGAACGCCGGCTTTTTTAAAGTAACGCAAAGCAGCAAACAAAGCACCGATACCAAACAACAAACATAAAATTTCATCCCTGCTCTTAATGTTGCTCACCACTTCGGTATGAATTGGATGGGCAGTAAATAAAAGTGCTGCAATAAAAGCCACGAGATAGCCCGAAGCCGAAAATAAGTTTGCCAATAAAAGAAAAACAAGTGCGCAGGTAATTGCGTACAATACAATATTTACAAAATGGCCAAGCATAGGTTTTAAAGGGGCTACTTCGTACTCGACAGCAAAGGTTACCAGGGACAAAGGCCTGTACTGGTGACCACGTAACTTATCAGTGTAACCATACCAATAGTCTGTTTTTAATATCTCCGGAATTCCGCCAATGCCTTTCTGCACCAGTTTGTTCCTGGCAATAACAGAATGGTCATCGAGTACATAATCGAATTGTAGGGTTTGCACATACAGTAAAAATGCAAATGCCGCCAACAAAGCCGCCAATATCCATTTAAGGGAATTTTTATTTACCGGGCCCTGTTGGTTTGTGTAAACATTAGTAGCAGCAACGGTTTGTGCAGCAGCAACCTGCTGTTTTTTAAACTTTTTTTTGTGGCTCATGCAGTAGTAGGGTTATTAATAAATATCAGAAACGGAGGTAAAAACGAACGCCGCCGGACACAAGGCTCCTGGGCCCCGATTTTATATTCCCCCGAAAATCTTTTTGATCAAAACTGCTGTAATAAGTGTATTGAGTGCTGCCGATCGATTTTATCCTTCCCCTGGTAACCACATCTCCTGTAGGACCATAATAGGTTAATGTAGTAGCACCCACCGATTTTAATTTGCCCTTGAAATGTTCACTATCCATAGCCCCGTACCAACTGATATTATTAGAACCGATGGACTTTACGAATCCACGAAAAGCTTCATTATCATAATCCATATAGTAACTGAACTGTTGGTTGCCGATTGATTTAACCTTGCCTTGTAAAAAAGCATTTTCGTAAGACGTATAATAGGTGATATAATTCCTACCAATGAATTTAAGCTTACCTGCTATTGCAGGATCTTCTGTATCTCCATAAACGCCGGTTTTTCCTGTATAAGCGTCTATCCTGTCCTGGTAGTTGTCATCTCTGCCTACATATGGGTCAATCCCCCATTTTCCTATCTGCCCGTCTTTTGAAATATGCACGATCACGTCCTCGCCCATTTCCATGGTAAATCGGTCAAACTGTCCATCATTCAGCAACGACACACGCCCGAGTTTTTGGGCAATCATTCCCTGGCTGAACAATAAAATGGCAATGGCAACAAATATCTTTTTCATAACATTAATTTTTGTGGAGGAAACCGGGTTGCCGGCAGCAGGAACGCTGTTGGATAAGGAAAGATACAAAGAATTAGTAAATATATTTGGGCTATGGTGAGGATATTACAGCGCTTAGCTTGCTGGGTATTATGCACAGCATTTATTACAAATGTTTATTCACAAACCCTTAGCGGTAAGTGGACATTCAGGCAGGAAGGTACCAAACGCTGGTACCCCGCAACCGTGCCTGGTACGGTGCATACCGACCTTATAAAAAACCGCATAATTCCCGATCCCTTTTTTGCAGACAACGAAAAAACACTCGAATGGATTGACAGGGTAAATTGGGAATATAAAACGGAGATCACTTGCAATCCCGGGGATCTTAAACAAAAATTTGCATGGCTGGTATTTGAAGGGCTTGATACCTATGCTTCAGTGCTACTTAATGGCGTGGTTATTTTGAAAGCCGACAATATGTTTCGGCCGTGGAAAAAAAATATCAGGCCCTATTTAAAAGAGGGTAACAATGAGTTGCTCATCACATTTTATTCAGCACTTAATACGGTGGAGGGGATTGCAGCTGCACGATTACCGTTGGTTTTACCCGACAATCCAAGAGTATATGCACGCAAAGCCCAGTTTCAATTTGGATGGGACTGGGGACCAAAATTTGTTGGCGCAGGAATTTGGAAACCTGTTTCGATTGTGAAGGGAAGCATTAATAAAACTGTATCCTTAAAGGAGCGGGTGGTACCCAAAGCAACGCTTGTTCAAAAAAAAGACAGCATTGGCACTTCCTTTTATTTTGAAAAGAACGGAAAGCCGGTTTATATCAAAGGTGCCAACTGGATTCCCGCAGACATATTTTTACCAAGACTTACCAATGAAGATTATCGCCGGCAATTATTGATGGCCAAAGAAGCAGGGATGAACATGCTGCGGGTGTGGGGTGGCGGCATTTATGAAGCAGATTACTTTTACGAATTATGCGATTCGTTGGATATAATGGTATGGCAGGATTTTATGTTTGCCGGCGGCATGTATCCCGGTGATGCCGCTTTTTTTAAAAGTGTAAAAGAAGAAGCAAGGTTCCAGCTGGAAAGATTGCGCAAGTATGAATGTATTGTACTGTGGTGTGGTAATAACGAAATTGATGAAGCATGGCACCACTGGGGATGGCAAAATCAATTTAACCTGCACGGCAAAGATTCTGCAAAGGTTTGGAAAGACTACACAAGGCTTTTCAGGGACAGTTTAAAAAGCTGGGTAAAACAATTTGACGGCGTACGACCTTATATATCCACGTCGCCGCAATATGGCTGGGGAAATGCCAGGAGCTACAAACACGGGGATAGTCACTACTGGGGTCTTTGGTGGGGATTAGAAGGATGGGAAAAATTTAATACCCACACCGGCAGGTTTGTGAGCGAATGGGGTATGCAGGCCATGCCTAATTATACAACCGTACAATCCTACCTGCGGGAGTTAGATACCAGCATAAATTCTGCAGCGGTTCTGCAGCACCAAAAAGCAACAGATGGTTTTAAGAAGCTAAACCATTATGTAAATCAATATTTCTTTGATACCAGTCAACTCTATAAACTCAACCTTAGGGAGTACAGTTATCTCACGCAATGTTTACAATATTATATTTTAAAAAACAGCATTGCAACACATATTGGTAAGCAACCACACAACATGGGCACACTACTTTGGCAAATGAATGATTGCTGGCCGGTAACGAGCTGGAGCATTACTGATTATTATCGCAACCCCAAGGCCGGCTTTTACGCAGTAAAAAAAGCTTTCCATTCCATGGATACCTCAAGGGATATTATTTATCCCAAGCATGAGAAGTTGAGCAGACCTGCGTTCACCATTACCGGTATCACGCAGCAAGGTTTTTACATTGAAGCTGACGTAGATGCAAAATATGTATTCATCGACCTGGAAAAAGAAAGTTTTCGCCTGGCTGATAATTATTTTAACCTGGAGGCCGGGGAAAAAAAATGGATCGGCTTTAGAGAAGGAGCGTTTGACATGAAGGGTAAAGCATATAGTTTCCTATCACTGTATGATATTTTATCAAAATGAATTTAAGGGAAGAAATTTTAAAAGAGCATAGCAAGGAGCAATGTGAAAAAATCGTGAAGTGGATAGTTGCTTCGCAACAGCGATTCGATGAATTATTCCGGCTGTTTATGCATGACGAATCCCGTGTGATGCAGCGGGCTGCATGGCCCATCAGCAATGCGGTAATCGCTCACCCGGAGTTCATTAACAACCACTTTGGTTCGCTCATTGAAAAGCTGCAGCAGCCTCACATCCATAATGCTGTTAAAAGAAACGCTATACGGTTGTTACAGGAAGTTGATATTCCCAAAAAATGGCAGGGCAGCATCATGAATATCTGTTTTCAGTTCCTGGCCTCCCCCACAGAAATGGTGGCCATCAAGGTTTTCAGCATGGTGGTACTGGCAAATCTTTGTAAAACCTACCCCGAAATTGCACCGGAATTAAAGTTATTAATTGAAGCACAACTGCCCACACAAACAGCAGGCTTTAGGAGCCGGGCAAATAAAGTATTAAAGCAACTAAACAAAAACAAAAAGGGATAAACCATTCGGTTTATCCCTTTGTTGCTTTATTCCCTGAGTAAGTCAGTAATTCTCTTCCATTCTCATATTCAATATATCCGTGGCTGAAACCATTCTTCCATCGATGCAAAGGCAAAAATCATGTTTTATGCTTCTTGCCTGCTGAAATTCCTGGTTGATCTCTATCCTGTCTTTTAGAAAATTATTTACCGGGAGTTCGAGTGCGGGATTAGTTGCTTCGTTCCTGAACTGGAGGTTCTCTTTAAAAAAAGAAGATCCCGAATACTCATTGTTTTCGGCATTGTTCAGCTTTTTTACCATTGGCCTTGCGGCTGAATCCTTATTTAAAAAGTCAAGTTGTAGAAACATATAGCGGCATTTTGTTTAAAAGAAGAAAATGTAATGCCACAATTTTTGGTTTTTGCCCTCAACGTTGCCTTAACAGAAATACCCAATGATTTTCAGGCATTAAAACTTTTACACATTTTCAAAATTGTGCTTTGGGATATTTCCATGCTTCCACCTGCGAGATAACAGAGGAAAAAAATTCTACATTTTTAACTACCTATTTCTTAAGATCAACCTCAGGTTTTGGTCCCTTGTAAAATAGCTGTACACCCAATTTAAAAAAACAAAAAAACGGTTCTTAACGCCCAGTATCAGCATCAGGTGAAGCGCCATCCAAATCATCCATGCCAGCAGCCCACCGAGGTGCCAGTTGGGTTTGGGAATATCCACCACCGCCAGGTTCCTGCCTACGGTAGCCATGGAACCCTTATCGTGATATTCAAAGTCAACAAAATGCTGTTTACCACTTTTCATATTGATGCGGGTAAGATTGTGGTGCAGCATATCCGCCTGTTGCATGGCCACAGGTGCCACCTGCGGATGGCCTTTGGGATATGCCGGCTCTTCCATGTAGGCCACATCGCCAATTGCGTAAACGTTATCATAACCCTGTACCTGGCATCTACGGTTTACTTTAATGCGATTGCCCCGCACTACCAACGAAGGGTCTATGCCCGCAGGTACATTGCCTTTGATGCCCGCAGCCCAGATCACGGTTGCAGTTTCAATCTGCGACCCGTCTTTCATCGTAGCGGTTTTACCATCGTAGCTTTCCATCATGGTATTGGTACGCACCGTTACGCCTAACTCCTGCAGGTATTTTAAGGAACGTGCACTACTTTTTTCGCTCATCATCCCAAGTGTCTTCCCTGTGCCTTCCAGCAGGTAAATGTTCATTTTATTAAAATCAAGGGTGGGATAATCTTTCGGCAGCACAAAACGCTTCATATCAGCAATGGCGCCACTCAGTTCCACTCCTGTAGGCCCGGCCCCCACCACTACAATATTCAACAATCTTTGTATTTCAGAAGGATCTTTTGCGTTGATAGCTTTTTCAAAATTTTCCAAAATGCGGTTGCGTAGCTGTAGTGCCTCCCCTGTACTTTTCATAGGCAGGGCATGGGCTTCCATGCCCGTGTTTCCAAAAAAATTGGTGTCGGCCCCTGTGGCAATTACCAACTGGTCGTAGTCAAAATCCCCAATATCCGTCTGCACTTTGTTTTCTGATAATGTAAGCTGCTTTACCGTTGCCATACGGTAATGCACATTCTTACTCCCGTGAAACACTTTCCGCAGGGGAAAAGAAATGTCGCTCCCGTTAAGACCTGCGGTAGCCACCTGGTAAAACAATGGCTGAAACTGGTGGTAATTGAACCTGTCGATCAATATCACGTCGAAATTTGCTTTATTGCTCAGTTTTCGGGCCAGTCTTAACCCGCCAAAACCTGCTCCTATTATTACTACTTTCATGATGCTAATTTTTCCGTACAAAGGTATCGTATTTTCAATATTTTTTGAAAGTTTAATAAGTTTTTACAGCCTTAAACACAGTCTTTCCGGATTGCGTAACCCCTTTTCCCGATTGCTAAACCAACGAAGTAATTCTTCCGGCAAATTTGCACCCGAATAACTAAAACTCACCGATGAAAGGACTTATTACCACCGGCATCTTCGTAATTATAGCTGTATTTTCTGCCCATGCCCAACACATTAAAGGAGTTATCAGCAGCAGCGATGGGCAGCCCGCCGGCAACGTAAACATTATTATTAAAGAACTTAACAGGGGAACCCAGAGTTTTGAAGATGGGTCTTATAAACTGAATAATATTCCCGCTGGTACTTATACCCTGATTATTTCATCAGTAGGCGTTGAAACCATTGCAAAAAACATCACCGTAGCCGAAGAAGAAGTGCTGCGCAGCGATTTTAAATTGAAAGAAGATCATCGCCAGTTAGCGGAGATTGTGATTGCCAACAGCAGGACCGTAAACGATAAACAGCTGCTGATCGGTAAAACCGCTATTAAACCCATGGAACTGCCGCAAGCCATTGCCTCCGTAGGTGAACAAGTGATAAAAGAACAACAGGCACAACGATTAAGTGATGTGGTAAAAAATGTAAATGGTGTGTACCTGGGAACAGCCCGTGCCAGCACCCAGGAAACATTCTATGCAAGGGGTTACAGTTTTTCATCTACCAATATGTTTAAAAACGGATCCAGGTTGAATACAGGCACGATGCCCGAAGTGAGTTCATTAGAATCAGTGGAAGTGTTAAAGGGAGGCGCCGCAATTTTGTATGGTAATGTTTCTCCGGGAGGCGTGATGAACATGGTTACCAAAAAACCTAAATTTCATTTTGGTGGTGAAGCCAGCATGAGAGTGGGAAGTTTCAACCTGCTTAAACCGGCAGTAGATTTTTATGGCCCCATCAGTAAAAAAATTGCATACCGGTTAAATGCAACCCTGGAATCAACCGACAGTTACCGTGACCAGGTTTCATCCAAACGTTATTATGTAAACCCTTCCTTTCTTTTTAAGCTTTCTGAAAAAACAGAATTGATACTGGAAGGAGATTATTTAAAACATGATTTTACGCCAGACTTTGGCATTGGCTCTTTAGTAGATTCTACCAAAGGGTTTAAAGCTTCTGAAATTGCGGATGTGCCCCGCTCAAGATTTATGGGTACCAGCTGGCAATACAATGTTAGCCAGCAGGTAACTACTTCCCTATCCCTGAAACATGCCTTACACGCTAACTGGCATTTGAATTCCGTATTATCATACCAGCTTTTCGACCGGGATTATTTTGCTGTGGAAAGAATACAGGCGGACATCAACGAACCAAACCGCGGCGATTGGAAAAGACCGCTTGGGCGTGTTGACAGCAGGGAACATTATTATACAGCACAAGTAAACCTCAACGGTAAATTCAAAACCGCAGGCATCGGTCATACCTTATTGGCCGGTGTTGATGCAGATCATTATATCACCGAAACATACAACTACGATATCCAGGGAAAAATATATGATACTGTCAACATTCTGCAGCCCGGTAAATTTACGCAGCGTACTGACATACCTGTAGCAAACAGAATCACATCGGTACACACGCCTGTAAACAGGTTTGGCGCATATTTGCAGGACCTCATCAGCATTAGTGCAAAGTTAAAACTGCTCGCAGGCATTCGCTGGTCCATGCAGGAAACCGTGCCTCCAACCACAACCTATCTCACAAAAGATTCAACAGCAAGAGGCAAAAAATTAAGTGATGCTGCTTTTTCGCCAAGAGTAGGTATCGTGTATCGTTTTAAACCCACTGTTTCTGTTTTTGCCAGTTACTCCAATTCCTTTGCCATCAACAATGGATTAGATATTTATAACAATGTGTTGCCTGCTTCTATTATTGATCAATACGAACTGGGTATTAAAAACATTATGCTGCAGGGAAAACTTACGGTAAATGTTACAGCCTACAAAATCATCAATAGCAACCTGGCACAAACAGCACAATTTGACAAAGACGGCAATGTGAATAACAACAGTAATTTAAAAGAGTTATCCGGACAAACTACCAGCAACGGGCTGGAGCTGGATATTACAGGGGAGTTTGGCAAAGCACTGAGTCTTATGGCTGGTTATAGTTACAATGATATGCGTTACAGCAGCACGCCCGATAAGCAGGGAAGTTATGTAGAAGGCGACAGGCTGGTAAACACTCCGGCACATACTGCCAATGCCAGTGCATTTTACAGGATAAATACTGGCAGGTTAAAAGGCCTGAAACTGGGTGCAGGGGTACATTATGTAGGAGAAAGATTTGGAGGTTGGAATAACACTATCGGCCAGGCCCAAAACTAATCAAGGCTTATACCAGTAAGCGCATTTACTACCCTTGATTTGTCGGCAGGTTATAGTTTTAAAAAGTTCAGCCTGTTGGCAAAACTTGCCAATGCTACCAACACCCTTAATTATTACGTGCATGAAAATTACAGTATCAATCCAATTGCACCCACAAGTTTTGTTGCAACTGTAGCATACAAATTTTAATAAAATATCCGTAAAAAAAAAGGGCTCGCAAGGCGAACCCTTTTTTGCTGAAATACTTTCA
>CBFGLL010000075.1:0-9020 GCA_965649585.1 uncultured Chitinophagaceae bacterium
CTTGCCAGCTTTTTTGCTTTTAAAAATTCTTTGGCAGGAATTTCACTCAGCCAGTTGGGGTAAAATATTTGTCCCTTGTCATTAAAAAAAGGAAGGTTGTTGAGGTACAAAATGTACACCCTGCCCTGGAATTCTTTTACATATTTCAGCAGCCAGTAGTAGCCGCTTACATCATGTTTGTTTTGTGCGGCCCATATCCAGATGGTTTCGTCTTCGTTGCGGCGCATAGTGCCTACGAGTTCGGCAGCGGTTTTATAATCATCTACTTCACCACTATCTACATGACCATCGTAGTCGCCGCCGGCCAGCACTTCCCGCTGCCATTGTTTGCGGGCTTCAATGCCTTCGCCTACATAAATATTTTCCAGCGGGCCTACCGCATAATCATCTTTTATTTGAATTACTTCGCCGGCCAGGGATTCGTCCATGGTGATGGCTTCGTTGAGCACTTTTACATCTGCCTCGTTAAAAACTATATGAATCATCTATATATTATTGATTACTTATTATTAATTATTATTTGCCACGAAGACGCTAAGTCGCAAAGTTGCACAAAGCTCTCTTTGTGTTTCTTTCTGCCTTTGTGCCTTGGTGGCCCGTTCTCTTATCATAACTCATCATGACCATCATGATAATCAGCGTTCCTTCTCTCTCATGCTTCCTTTGGCCGAATAATATAATACACTGCCGTTGTAAAGAAATTCCTGAAAAACGGTATCGCCTTTACCAGGTTCCACTGCGTTCTCGGTTTCCAGCCGAACTTATATTCATACACCGGGTTTACCATCCAGTGTTTGTGTTTTAAAACTACGTATCCCGTTCTTTTAATGATCCTTTCAAAGCGCTCAATCGATATCCCCGTTTCTTTTATCTCTACCAGTTCTTCGGAGTATTGGTTGTTTTTACGCAACAATGCCTTAAACACCGGCATGGGCAACATATGCCAGTAAGGTGTTTTGCCCAGCCATCCTTCCAGCATCTGCTGATGACCACCATAGGGCATCTGCCAGGGTGGAAAACCAAAGAAGATGATGCCACCAGGCTTTAAAAAATGTTTCATCCAGCCGATCAGTTTTTCCTGGTCGTGGATATGTTCTATCACATCTTTTAAAACGATGATGTCGAATTTGGTTCCCAGGTCTTTCTCCGGATCTACATGATAGATATTGCTATCGACCAACCGCACTTTGCCTTGTTCTATCTCTTCTTTTAGCCATTCGTTGGCTTTCTCCAGCCATAATGGAAACATTTCTACGCCTACGCAGTTAGCGCCCTTGTCTGCAAATGCCTTCAGCAAAGAACCTTGCCCGCAGCCGATCTCCAGCAATTGTGTTCCTGCAGCTACCGGTCGCACTTCTTCAATAAAGGGCAGCACCCATTGGCGGGCATTGGCCAGCTGTATGTCGAAGTATTTTTTGTAGTCTGTATGAAACTCGTACATCTTAAAAGTTCAAATGTTCAATGCCCATTAGTAAATCAACTCTATTTTGTCACACTGAGCTTGTCGAATGTGTTACAACACGAAATGATCTTTGTCAACCCTACCGACTTCGACAAGCTTCCCGAATAAATCCGGGACAAATGCCGCCTGACAACTCGTTTAGGAATTTACATCCGTGAGTTCACTTAACTCTTATCACTCATCTCTATCTCTTATCCCTCATCACTTACAAGATCCAACTCCACTTTCAAATTATCAATAATAAAATCCTGCCTCGCCGGAGTATTCTTCCCCATATAATATTCCAGCAGTTGCTGTATATGTTCCCCCTGCTCCATGATCACCGGTTGCAGGCGCATATCTTCGCTGATGAATCTTTTAAACTCATCAGGACTTATCTCACCCAAACCTTTAAACCTCGTTACCTCCGGCTTCGTTCCAAGCTTTTTCATCGCCGCTTGTTTCTCTCCTTCATTGTAGCAATAAATGGTTTCCTGCTTATTGCGCACCCGGAACAAAGGGGTTTCTAAAATATACACATGCCCATTCTTCACCAGGTCAGGGAAAAACTGCAAAAAGAAAGTCATCAGCAGCAACCGGATATGCATACCATCCACGTCAGCATCGGTGCTGATCACAATATTATTGTATCGCAGGCCTTCATATCCTTCTTCAATATTCAATGCATGTTGCAGCAGGTTAAACTCCTCATTTTCGTACACGATCTTTTTGGTAAGACCATAACTGTTCAAAGGTTTACCACGCAAACTGAATACCGCCTGCGTATTTACATTGCGGGCCTTGGTGATGGATCCGCTCGCACTATCACCCTCGGTAATAAAAATGGTTGACTCTTTTTGTTTTTCAAGGATGGTTTCTTTGTCTTTGCCTGTAGGTTCATCATTGAGGTGAAACTTGCAGTCACGCAGCTTTTTGTTGTGCAGGTTAGCTTTTTTGGCTCTCTCGTTGGCGAGCTTTTTAATACCTGCCAGTTCTTTTCTTTCTCTTTCATTCTGCTCGATGCGTTTTTTCAAAGCATCGGCGGTAGAAGGATTTTTATGAAGAAAATTATCCAGTTCTTTTAATAAAAAGTTGCCGACAAAGTTTTTCATACTCTCGCCGCCCTCGCTCACATTCAGGGAACCCAGTTTAGTTTTTGTCTGGCTTTCAAACACGGGCTCCTGCACACGCACGGCAATGGCTGCGCAAATGCTGCCACGGATATCTGCCGCATCATAATCTTTTTTGAAAAACTCTCGGATGGTTTTTACATAACCTTCCCTGAAAGCGGCCAGGTGCGTACCTCCCTGCGTGGTGAACTGCCCGTTTACGAAACTGTAATATTCTTCGCCGTAACCATTTTCATGGGTAAGCGCCAGTTCAATATCTTCTCCTTTTAAATGAATGATGGGATAACGAATTTCATCTTCGTTGGTTTTGCGTTGCAGCAGGTCGAGCAATCCGTTTTTACTCACGTACCGTTTACCATTCAGGTTCATCACCAGCCCGGCATTCAGGAAACAATAATTCCAGAACTGGTTGTCCAGGTATTCCTGCACAAAATGAAAGTTCTTGAAAATGCTATCGTCGGGGATAAATGTTACCAGTGTACCATTATCTTCTTTGGTCGCAGCTTCTTTATGTTCTTTTTCTAAAAGCCCTTTGGAGAACTCCGCCGTTTTTTCTTTACCATCACGAAATGCAGTCACTTTAAAATATGTGCTCAATGCATTTACCGCTTTTGTACCCACACCATTGAGGCCCACACTTTTTTGAAAGGCCTTGCTATCGTACTTGGCGCCGGTGTTCATCTTGCTCACTACGTCCACCACTTTACCCAGGGGAATACCACGGCCATAATCTCTTACGGTAATCGTTTTGTCTTTGATGGTTACGTCCACATGTTTGCCATAGCCCATGCTATGTTCATCAATACAGTTATCTATCACTTCTTTGATGAGTACATACACTCCATCATCGGGGCTGCTGCCGTCGCCGAGTTTACCAATGTACATTCCTGGGCGTAGGCGGATATGTTCCTGCCAGTCGAGGCTGCGGATATTCTCTTCGGTATAATTAAAAAGTTCTTTTTCTGCCATAATCAGTTTTATGTTCCCAGCTTTGGTTTTTCAATCAACATTTGTGGCGTCGCACACTTGTACTGCAGCCAAGGTTCAACAACCTGCCTGCTGTTATGCAGGCTCCGCAAGCCCAGGTTAGCACAGTGTTCAAAAACTGTCAACTGTCAACCGTCCCCTCCCTACTCCACACTCTCACAAGCCTGCGAATATAAAACATGCTATCATTTTTAGTAAATCCGTTTTTCCCACAGCTGTTATTAAATAATTATCGCCGCCAAAGTCCGCATCCCTATTGGATTTTAGCAGCATATTAAATACCTTTCTCATACAAACACACACGATGAACAACAAAATTGTAGGGCTGATGGCCGTAACGGCTTTCGTCCTTGTACTCGGTTTCCGCATGACCAGGGAAGAAAAAGCGCCGCAAAAGATCAGCCGTGCGCAGGCGTATTCAGGCAAAATGCGGTTGATGTGCAGCCCCGATTGGAGCCTGATTAACATGAACAGCCTGGCAGAACAAATGACGGTGCTTCCCGGCTGGGGAAATTATCATTGGGATATCAACAGCAAACACGACAGTGCCCAGTTTTATTTTGACCAGGGCATTAATATGTATTATGCATTTCACATTATTGAAGCCATGGGCTCCTTTAAAAAAGGCGCCAGCTTCGATGAAACAAATCCTATGTTGTTGTGGGCACAGTCGCTCGCCTACGGCCCCAACATCAACGATTTTGTATATGCTGCTAATGCAGAGGCTTTATCATCGGCTCAAAAAGCAATAACACTTTCTACTGCTTCTAAAAAAGAAAAGCTCTTGATGGATGCGATGTTACAACGCTACAGTGCAGACTCTACCATTAGCCGCACACAATTAAACAGGGCCTATGCAGCAGCAATGCAAAAGGCATACAAACAATTTCCGAATGATGCGGATATAGCAGCATTGTATGCAGACGCATTAATGGTGGAGCATCCCTGGGAATACTGGAAACATGATGGCAGCCCACAGCAATGGACACCCGAAATTGTGCGCATCATCGAAAAGGGATTGAGATCAGCGCCCAACCATCCCGGCCTCAACCATTATTATATACATATGGTAGAAGCTTCCCCAAACCCGGGAAAAGCTTTGGCCAGCGCAGATCGCCTGGGAAAAATGATGCCGGATGTTTCGCATATGGTGCACATGCCTTCTCATATTTATATCCGCACGGGCAATTATGAGAAGGGTATTATTGTAAATGACATGTCCATCGACGGTTATGAAAAATATGTAAAACTCAATCCCGATGTGGTGAACAATGCTTTTCTCTACCTCATCCATAATGTACACATGAAAGTAGCCTGCAGCATGATGCAGCCCAATTATATGGCGAGTCGCAAAGCTGCTGCGGATTGCGTGGCCAGTTTTGATAGTTCCTATTTGTCGCTGCCATTGCCACTCGGTAATTACATCCAATACATTTATCTCACCCCGCAGTTGGTGAATGTGCGTTACGGCAGGTGGAATGATGTGTTGAAGTATCCTGATCTTTCCCCGAACTACGCATTTGGAAATGCGTTGAACACCTGGGCAAAGGGAATGGCACATTCAGGTATCAATAAACTGGATGACGCAAAAGCATCATTGGCTGCCCTCAAAATTGCTATGGCGCTACCGGAGATGGATGTGCCCATGATGCCTTTCAACAAACCTGTTGACCAAATGAGGGTGGGAGAAAAAATACTGGAAGGAACCATCCTGGTGAAAGAAAATAAATTGAATGAAGCCATTGCTGCTTTTGATGCGGCGGTGGTTGCAGAAGATAAACTCATTTACACCGAACCCAGGGACTGGCTGAATCCGTCAAGACATTATTTAGCGAATGCATTGATAAAAGCCGGGCAGTATGCAAGGGCAAAAACCGTATTACAAAAAGAGTTAACGATCAACCCGAATAATTTTTATTCCTTGTCGGGTTTGCAAACGATTGCTGAAAAAGAAAATAGTGTAAAGGACCAGTTTAAATATACCAATGCATTAGACAAAGTGTACCAGAAAAGTGATTTGATTTACCCGGCGTTGGTGTATTAGGACCATTAAACATTTTTTGTCACACTGAGCCTGTCGAATGTGTTACAACACGAAATAATTTTTTTCAACCCTACCGGCTTCGACAGACTCAGCCTGACAGTTTCTTTCATGGGTTTATTCCCTCAGCGTACTCCCTCATATATTCATATTCCGGAGTCAGCTTCCCTTTCAAGAGTATAGTCGCCTTCTTAATGATATCTTCTTTGTGCTCCTTTGTGCCTCCGTGGCTTTGTGGCTCAAAACCCTCAATCAAATCGCCCAGCACATGTTTTATCAACTGCTCTCCAAAGTACCTGCTCGCATCTTTGGGCAATTCATTTGGCAAATTCCCTACAGCCATTATATCAACTGTACCGTGCAGGTAAGGCGCTGTTTTTTCAAATGTATTTTTATCTACGCCGTACACCGGGTCTTCAATGCTGCTATCGCCCAGGTTGCATGGCACGGAACCAAAGCGGTCGTCGGTTACATCCGCAATCGTTTTAATTCTGAAGTCTGGCCGCTTGATATCTTCCATCTCAAAAAGGCGGGGAATGTTTTGCTCCCAGTACACCCCATTCATTAAAATATCGGTTTGTGTGATATAATTGCGAAAAAGATTGTTGTACTCAGCCGGGTTATTGTGAAAATGTTCCCTGTTGTATTTTGAACCATCTTTTGGTTCATATAAGTCAGCGCCTTTAAGGTGTACGTACACCGGGTACGCAAATTCTCTTTTTACATAATCATCCGGCTCCACTTCATGTATGCCCATCAGGTTCATGATCTCCAGTAAACCATGTGCCACTCTTCCGCTGCCTGTAACGGCAATTTTTATGTTCGGGATTTTTAAACCAAAATAGGTATGGATAAGGCGCTGGAAAGTGGCTGCTTTGCCTACCCTGTCCAGGTGAAATGCGCCTGTTTTATTACCGTAGGCCATCATGCCGTTGTGTGCACCTACAATACCTGCAAAAAATCCAAAACCGATAATACGGGTGCCGTCTTCATGTTCCAGGCATTCATAATCGATGAGCGTGATCTTTTTCTTCACCATATCCTGCAACATCTTTTGATTGTATGGCTGCAGTTTTTTGGTATGAGAAAAAAACAGGTAGGTTTTGTCAGGGATCAGCATATCAACAGGCACTTCTTTAATACCCAATAAAATATCCGCTTCTTCCACGCTCTCTTTTACCTCGATGCCGGCGGCCCTATATTCAGCATCGCTGAAACACCTGCCGGTGCTGCTTTGAACAATTACTTTAATATCCGGTCGATTGATGTGTAACCACCTGCATTGTGCGGGGGTAAGTGCCACCCTGTTGTCTTCCGGAATTTTTCCTTCCCTGATAAGTCCTATCGTAAGCATCCGTTGAATTTTGGCCCGCAATTTACGGTATTGAAAATAAACCTGCAGGCTACCCAAATTGCTGCAGGCTCACATTGGATTATTATAACTTTGCAGTATGAATTATTTTGAATTGTTTGGATTTAAGGAAGCACCCGTAATCGATAAAAAAAAATTACCCGAAAGGTATTTTGAATTACAAAAGCAGCATCACCCCGATTTTTTTTCCCAGGCCGATGAAGCAGACCAGGAAAAGGCGCTGCAATATTCATCTCTTATCAATAAGGCTTTCACTACCTTTCAAAGCACGGAAAAAACGGTGGAGTATTTTTTGCAGGTAAGAGAAGTAATTGTGCCCGACGAAAAATACCAGCTCCCCCCGCATTTTTTGATGGAAATGATGGAGCTCAACGAAACCCTCGATGAAAAGGACGGCGTGGAAGTGGCGGCCGAGTTGGCAGAGATCGACAAAACCATTACCGCAGAAATCACCCCCATCCTCGAAAATCCTGCATTACACGAGGACCCGGCATCCTGGGAAAAACTAAAAGAATGGTATTATAAGAAAAAATATTTACAGCGGATTTTGGTAAGATTGGGTGATTAATGTAATATTGCAGCCCCAACAAATGAGCTGTTGGAATGTTCTTTATGAGTTGCCCATGTGGCGGAATTGGTAGACGCAGCAGACTCAAAATCTGCCGTTCGCAAGGGCGTGAAGGTTCGATTCCTTTCGTGGGCACTAAAAAAGCTTCGCTTAATGCGAAGCTTTTTTTATGCATGTCATTTTAGACATTACCTGGCAGATCCTTCCTTCGTCAGGATGACAGCAGCCATGAATCAGTTGAGCTATGATCAGCATTAAAAATGTGGCAGCCATCTCGCCTGCTCGATGCAATCGTGGAAGGCAGTATGAATTTGCCGATATGTCCTACTTATTCAACAATAGCAAATCCGCCAATACAATAGCCGTCACCGCTTCCAGCACCGGCGGTACTCGCAATGCAATACAAAGATCATGGCGACCTTTTACACTAAAAGATTCAATATTTCCTGAATCAATATTAAATGTTTCCTGTTCTTTAGGCGTTGATGAAGTTGGTTTTACCACCACCCGAAAAACCAGGTGATTTCCATTACTGATACCGCCTACAACCCCACCGGCATGATTGGTTTTTGTTTTGCCGGAAGCATCCAGCAAACCATCGTTGTGTTCACTACCAAACATGCCGGCGGCTGCAAAGCCGGCTCCGAACTCAATTCCCTTGATGGCAGGTATAGAAAAAACCGCATGGCTTAAAACTGATTCCAATGAATTAAAAAATGGTTCACCCATACCAACAGGAATATTTTGTGCCACACATTCAACTATACCGCCTACACTGTCTTTAGCATCGATCGCTTTTTGTAAACCCTTTTCTGTATCTGTTTCGCCGGCAATAGAATGGATGGTTGCATTGCAAGTGATATTTTGTTGCGCTAAAACTTTTTTTGCAACTACACCGGCAGCCACCAGGCAAACAGTAAGCCTGCCGCTGAAATGTCCACCTCCTCTATAATCCTGGAAGCCTTTAAATTTTTGTGCAGCTACAAAATCGGCATGACCCGGGCGTGGAATGTTCTTTTGTTTTTCGTAGTCGCCACTGCGAGTATTGTTATTGGCAAAACTGATCGCAATAGGCGCCCCCGTAGTGGTATCATTGAAAATGCCGGATAAAAAAACAGGGATATCATCTTCCTTGCGTGGCGTGGTTCCTTTTTGAAGTCCACCTTTCCGGCGTTCGAGATCAGCCGTAAAATCATCTGCAGTGAGTGAAATTCCCGGAGGACATCCATCTATCACAATGCCCACAGCAGGGCCGTGTGATTCTCCAAAGATGCTTAGTTTGAATATGGTTCCGAAGTTGTTCAAAATAAAATTTTATTTTGTTAATTAGTTTCAGTTTGTTTAACATGCTTCATTGATGATCCTTTAATTTACCACAGGGTTCACCGAATAAACACCCACAGAGAGCACTGAGGTTTAGCCCTCTTTAAAAACGCTAGCTCCCAGGGATTTCAAATGTTCATAAAAATCCGGGTACGATT
>CBFGLL010000076.1:0-8983 GCA_965649585.1 uncultured Chitinophagaceae bacterium
GCATTATCCAAAGCAAGCTGGGTAGCACGGATAAATATGTGTACAGCGATAACGATTTTATTTACCTGGGCAAAATAGTGGAAGCAGTTTCTGGCATGGCTTTGAACGAATATGTGCAGAAACATTTTTACAAGCCAATGGGCTTAACGTCTATTGGCTTTAAGCCGAGGGAGTTTGCACCCCTTGATAAAATTGTTCCCACCGAACAGGAAAAAATATTTAGACGCCAGCTGATTCATGGAGATGTACACGACCCGGGTGCTGCATTAATGGGTGGCGTGGCTGGCCATGCAGGTTTGTTCAGCGCAGCTTATGATATTGCTGCTGTGATGCAGATGTTGCTGGATGAAGGCGTGTACAATGGCCATCGTTATATCAGTAAAGAAACCGTAGACCTTTTTACAAAATACCAGAGCAAGATCAGCCGCAGGGGATATGGATTTGACAAGCCGGAAAAAGATAATGCCCAACGCAAGGAACCCTATCCCACATTATCAGCTTCTCCCAAAACCTTTGGCCACACCGGTTTTACCGGCACCTGTGCATGGGCAGACCCTGAGCATAATGTAGTGTACGTGTTTTTGAGCAACAGGGTGCACCCCGATGGCAGCAACACTTTATTAAGAATGAACGTGAGATCGAAGATCCATGAAACAATTTATGAGGCGATGATGAATTAAATCATCGCCTTGCCTTCTTTATTATTTTAAAAAAGGCCGGCAGCATTTTTGAGTTTCGCTTCTGTTACAAAAAGTTTGGCTTTGATCTCCAGAAGTTTCTGGCCTGCTTCTATGGCTTTTGTTTCACGGGTGTTGATGAGGAACAAGGAACTTTCCCCGTTAAAATACCTGGTTTCTTCTGCCTGCTGCAGGCGGAGGTAATTCCTATACATTTCCTCCTGAACTTTTATCTGCCTGCGGATATTCAATAATTCATTAAATGTTGTTGTTACTTTATTAACGATCATCTGCCGGGCAAGATCCTGCTCCAATGTGGTTTCGTTGATCTTCAACCTTGCCATTTTATACTCCCCTCTTCCTTGCGATAACCTCAGCGGCAAAGAAAAACTCAACCCGAACCGATAATTATTTTCCGACAAAAATGCTCCGGCAGTTTTAGCGATATCGTAACCCTTGCCCAGCTGATTGTATTTTAAATTGATTTCCGGAAGCAACTCCTGGAAAGCAAGCCTGCGGCTTATTTCCAGGGCCTTTAGCTTTTCATCGTATTCCTTTAGTTTGGGATGCTGCAGCAAGGCATTATCTATAAAATACGGGAGCGTTTCTTCAGCAGGTGCAGCATCTTTAATGTGAAGCTGGTTGGGTGCAGGTTCAAGTTGCCTGGGTATGTTGTAGGGGTTACCATCAGGAGTCCATAAAAATAAACTGAGGTGTACAGCAGCATTCAAAAAATCATTTGTTGCTTCATTTTGCAGGTAGCGAAAACTTTGAAGTTGTGTTATTGTTTCTACGGTATCAATCGCAGGTCTTTCACCAAGGCTCACCGTATTATTCACGAGCCTTAGCCTTTGTTCATTAACTTCCACCACCGCTGTTGCCAGTTTCAATACTTCATAACTCGCTACCCAGTTCCAGTAGGCTATGCTTGCTTCCAACATCAGGTCATTGACCACCGTTCTTTTTTCAATGAGCGATAAGGACCTAAAAATACCCGCTGTTTTAAGCACGGCCCTGCGTTTGTCCATCAATAAATTTTTTGCAAGCGGCAGGGAAATGCCCACAAAACTGGTTCTACCGATGGTTTCGGTGGGATCAACCCGCTCACCCTCCAAAAACGAAGTGCCGGCCTGTATGTTTATGCCATACCAGGTGGGAATAGTTAACAGCGGCTCAGTACTGTTATAATATCTCACATCATCAAATGTTTTGGAGTTGTTAGCAACCTCTATGCGGGGATCAAACAATCCACGGGCAGCCAGTTGCCTGGCCTTTGCATTTTCAATAGCAATATCAGCCTGCTTCACCACCGGGTGATACAGCTTCACGAGATTTAAAAATTCTTCCACACTTAAAAGTGCCTGCATCTCCTGCTGCGCTTTTGATGGGCCTGCAACAAAAACAAACAACAGGCTTAGTAATATTTTCATACTTGTTTTATTTTTTCTGAACAGTTTTTTCATTGCTCAATTCATAATAATCAGGTGGAAAGCCGTTGATATTTCGCCATAACTCGTACCATATCGGAACATCTTTTAGCAAGGCCATTCCCATGGCGCCGGTGCCGATACTCAATTGCTTTGGCCATGGAGTATCGGCTGGGTCTTCGGTAACCAGTACCCGAAATTTTCCGTTGGAAGAAACCGCTGTTTCTACTGCAGAAACTTTTCCGCCAAAGGTTCCGAATGATCCCTCCGGCCATCCACTAAAAACAATGGCAGGAAAACCATCAAACATGAAGCGAACTTTTTGTCCCTTGTGTATCAGCGGCAGGTCCACAGGTCTCACAAAAATTTCCACCGCATGTTCTGCCTTATCGGGAATAATCTGCACTATCATTTCCCCCTCTTTCACTATCTCTCCAATACCCGCTTTCATAGCCTTGTTTACCTGGCCGCTTTGTGGTGCTGTAATCGTGTACAGGCCGTTCCTGATACTATAATTGGTAACCTGGTTTTGCAGCTTGGCCACTTCGCCTGCGCCGGTGGTAGCTTCAGAAAGCGACTGAAATTGTTCGCCACGGGCTTTCGCCATTTTTTCATTATACTCTTGCTGAATGGCGTTGATCTCTATTTTGGTGTTGTTGATTTCCTGGCGGGTGTAGGCCAGTTTGTTCTCTGCAGCGATTTTTTTGGCAAGGCTGTTTTGATAATATTGATTCCGCTGCTCCAGTTGCGTGAGGGAAACCAGGCCACTATCATACATCAGCTTTTGCCGGGCATATTGTTTATTGGCAATGCCCAGGTCATTTTCAGCAGCGGCCAGTTCATTTTGCTGTGAGTTTACAGCCAGGTCGAGTTGCTGTAATTTATTTTGCAACTGCTGCATTTTTAATACCACCGCTTCCCCCATGGCTTTTATTTGTGAGCCGGTTGCATCAGCTTTATTTTGATAATAACTGATGGTCTGTTGCTTGGCAGCGAGTTGTTCTTTGGTACGCTGCAGCAATTCGGGATCAAGGTATTCATCCTTTATTTCTGCCAGTTGGAGAATAGTATCGCCTGCCTGTACATAATCCCCTTCTGCAACATGCCATTTAACCAGCTTTCCAGGTATGATGGTATTTATCTGTTGCGGGCGTTGTTCCTGCCTCAGCGTGGTGATGCTGCCTGTGCTCCTGATATTTTGAGTCCAGGGCAAAAACATCACAATCAAAAACAATATGCTTAGAGTGTAAAACCAGTGTTTGATCCGGCTCTTTTTATCAATCCTGTAAATGGATGAAAAGGATTGCCAGTGATTGGGTAATAAATTATTATTGTCCATTGTGTTGATTAAGGCATTTGAATAATGAGGTTACATTGCTGGGCAAAAAGCGCATCATTGCTCACTACAATCACAGTTGTGTCGGGGAGCTTGTGCAGCAGGTATTCCTGTATGGCTTGTACCTGTTGTGGGTCGAGGCCCAGCCATGGTTCTTCCAGCAGTAATAACCTGGGTCTGCCGGCAAGTGCCCGCACCAGCAGTATTTTGCGTATCACCCGCTCCGGCAGGCGTTTCCCGCCTGTGTCCAATATGGTATTAACTCCCTGGCTCAATTGAGGCAGGTAATCATGAAGCCCTGTTAATTGAAACAACTCCGATAGTTGTTGCGCTGAAATAGCAGGATTGCCCATGCTGATATTTTCCCAAAGCGTACCATTAAAAATATCCTGCTGGTGAAGCATGAGGCCGGTTTGAGACCTGAGTGATACCTTATCATAATTGCCTATCGGCAGATCATTGATCAGTATCGCACCTTCAAACTCATCATAGGCGCCGGTGAGTAATTTTAATACGGTTGACTTACCACTCGATTCCCGTCCACTAATACATACTTTTGTGCCCGCGGGTATTTCAGCATTCAAGCCCTGTATCACCGGTTTATTTTGGCTATATCTAAACACCACATCCTGTAATTTCACAGACACTGCTTTACCATCATTCACCAGTGGTAGTGTGCCATTGAGCTCTGTAGGTTTCTCGGTAATTTTTGCAATCTTCTGGGTAGATGTCATTGCATCATACACACTGTCAAGGTTGCCAATTAATTTTTCAACCGAATTGATAATGCTGATGATCACAATTTCAGCAGCAATAAACTGCCCGATATTGAGCTGCTGGTTCACGAGCAGGATAGAACCCACAATGAGCATTGCCGCAGTAATAAGTACTTTAAATCCAACCAGTATTTTAAACTGGAACTCCAGCACATTAAAATGTGCAGTACGTGCATTCACATAATCTTTTGTAAGATTATCGGCCTTATCCAGGTTGAGCGTGGCGCCCTTGGTAAACTTAAAGGTTTTGATGAGGCGGGCCATTTCTTCCAGCCAGGCTGCCACCCTGTATTTGAACATACTTTCCTGCAGGCTCGTAGCAAGGCCTTTGTTGCCGGAGTAGTACAGAATGAGCCATAGAATTAACAGCAGGATAAAACCAAAAAGTATAAATGCCGGGTGATAAAAAGAAAGTAATATCAAGCCAAACAATATCTGGATGCTGGCCGTAGGTATGTCGAGCAGCAATTTTGCAAGGCTTTTTTGCAGGGTAGGTACTTCAAAAAAACGATTCATCAGTTCGGGCAGGTAAAAACTATCCGCAGCTTTTAAATCTAATTTCGGTATGCGGTCGGCAATTGCATAACTATACCGAACGAAAATCTTTTGCTGCACTTTTTCTATCAGCCTCATCTGGCCGATCTGCAGCATACCATTAAATAAAACACCGATTACTACAAGCGTAATAAGCACTACCAGTGAGGCTGACATAGCTCCACCTAACACAAATCCAATGATAGCCTGCACACCAATGGGTACAGACAACTGTATTAATCCATTGAGAATTGCGTGAAAATAAATACCACTGATTTCCTCCTTCTCCAGCTTTACAAGACGGAGAATTCTGGATATTGGGTTGCCAATATCATACATGATAACAGGTTTAAGATGTTCTTAAAATAAAAAGGATAAAGCCTGGTCGGCTGCGGGAAGCAGCCAGCGTAAAGGGGGAATTAAGCGAAGTTCGGAGGCGGCGTTAGAAGATCAACAACCGGCATGGGCAGGGTTCCTGCAAAATTTACAATCCTGAAACAAGAAGCTGCTGCGTCTGGAAATATGGAAATATCAAAATATAAAGAATGATTCTTTTTCTCCTTTATTTCTTCGATAGTGCTACTCGCAGTTTTGTCGTTACCCTTTTCTTCATCGGGATTAAACAATGAAACCACTGTTGTATCACAGGTAGTTTTAATAGCCGGTGCTACCTGCACCAGGCTAAAAAGTACCAATAATATAAAAGCGGTTATTTTCATTCGTGCGCAAAAATATATAAGAATCTGTTATATCAAAAAATTTGCCGGAAAATTTAAGAATTAGATAATATAGGCGTAGGCAGCAGTGTTGGTATCCTGAAAACGTTGTGCCTCGCTGTGCCGCTATGCCGTTGTGGTTCAAATTATTTCTTCCGAATTCTCCGGCAATGTCCCATACTCCCCTCTCACACAATACCAACCGAAAATAAACAAACCTATAGCTATGGGGGTAAATATCCCGATGATGATGATCCATGGTACGGGCTGATGAATATCTTTTGTTCCCTCACCAATATTATTCCATGCACCCCATACCAGCAGTACGATCACCAATGGCGCAAGGATCATCCAGGCATAACCCAATATTTTTTTGATAGCATTCATAGTTTAATCATTTACTTCCTCATCTATTTTATTATTAAGGTAAATGGCGCCTATTACAAAACACAGCGCCGCCACCCCAATGGGGTACCATAAGCCCACCAGCGGATCAGTTGTAAATGTGGTGGCCAGCAAAGTGGCAATAAACGGTACCAGTCCACCAAACACACCATTGCCAATATGATAAGGAAGGCTCATTGACGTGTACCGGATTTTTGTAGGAAACAGTTCAACCAAAAATGCAGCGATTGGCCCATACACCATCGTTACGAAAATGATCATGATCCAGATAAGGAAGATGAATTTCCATTTGAGCGCCGGCGCCAATACCTTGTCGCTGTATTGGGCATTGCTATTTGCCTGGCTGATGCCTTGTAGAGTATCCTTCCTGCCCAGCGTATCTGTAATAGTGCGGGTATAGGAATACTGATCATCCGAAACATAAAAACTTTTTATCGTAATAATTGAATCTGCACCCTTCTGTGTAATAGTTGTTTCATCTTGTTTTGAAATTGTTAGTCCTCTTTGATTCCATTCCTTCGGGTTGGCATCTTTCAACATTGTATTAAATATCGGCCGGTAAAAAATCATCCCCAGCAACATCCCCAGCAACATGATCCATTTTCTTCCCATCTTATCACTCAGCCATCCAAACACAACGAAAAAAGGAGTGGCCAACGCAATCGCCCAAAGCATGATCTCCCTGTTTTGCACAAACTCCAGCTTCACCGTATTTTCTAAAAATGATTGCGCATAAAACTGGCCGGTGTACCATATAACACCCTGCCCCATTACAGCGCCAAACAACGCCAGCAGCACCATTTTGAAATTGCCTTTTTTCCCAAAACTTTCTTTCAATGGATTTACAGAAACCCTGCCCTCGGTTTTTAGTTTGGAAAACAGAGGCGACTCCTGCATTTTTAAACGGATATAAATGGAAACCCCTACCAGCAAAATAGAGATCCAGAATGGATAACGCCATCCGCCCCACTCTGCATTAAATGCTTCCTCACTCATGCTGTTTTTTACCAACATAATAATTCCCAGCGCAACGAATAAACCCAGCGTAGCGGTGGTTTGTATCCAGCTGGTATAAAAACCTCTTTTGTTGGGCGGCGCATGCTCTGCCACATAAGTGGCAGCGCCGCCATATTCGCCACCTAATGCGAGCCCCTGCAATAAACGAAGCAGCAACACCAGCAAGGGCGCAGCAATGCCGATTGTTTTGTACCCCGGCACCAGGCCAATTAAAAAAGTGGAACCTCCCATTAAAACAAGGGTTAATAGAAAAGTAGACTTTCTTCCTACAAGATCGCCCAGCCTCCCAAACAGTAAAGCACCAAAAGGCCTTACCAAAAACCCTGCAGCAAAAATTGCCAGCGTACTCAGTAAAGCCGTGCTGCTGTTTCCCTCGGGAAAAAACTGCACAGAGATGGTTTTGGCAAGCATTCCAAAAATGTAGAAATCATACCATTCGATCATGGTGCCCAGAGAAGAAGAAAAAATTACAGAGCCAATTGACCTTTTTGGGTTCATGCATTTAAGATAGGAAGAAAATGAATATTCCGGGAATATGAGAAGACGGAAAACATCAAAGAATGGTCGCTTATCTTAACTTATCATGACCATCATGATGATCAGCGTTCCTTTTGTTTTTGTAAATTGTAACCTCAATAAAGAACCAGAGATGAACTATCCTTATCAAATAAAATCATTAGACCAATACCACAGCGATTACAAAAAAAGTATCGAAGATCCGGAGGGTTTCTGGAGTGCTGTTGCAGATAATTTTGTATGGCGCAAAAAATGGGATAAAGTGCTGGAATGGAATTTTACAGAACCCAAAATTGAATGGTTCAAAGGCGGCAAACTCAACATCACTGAAAATTGTATTGACCGTCACCTGCCGCATATGGCAGAAAAACCAGCCATCATCTGGGAACCGAATGATCCTACGGAAAGGGTAAGGGTAGTAACCTATGCAAGGCTGCACAAAAGGGTTTGCCAGTTTGCACAGGTATTAAAAAATAATGGAGTAAAAAAAGGTGACCGTGTTTGTATCTATATGGGCATGGTTCCCGAATTGGCTTATGCCGTGCTGGGTTGCGCCCGTATTGGCGCTATTCACAGCGTGATCTTCGGCGGCTTTAGCGCACAAAGTATTGCAGACCGCCTGGCCGATGCCGGCGCAGAATTTATTGTTACCTGCGATGGCGCTTTCAGGGGCAATAAAGATATTCCGCTAAAAAGTATCATTGATGATGCGCTCATCGGCAACAAAACAGTAAAACGGGTGATCGTTTACACACGCACAAGAACACCAGTTTCCATGATAAAGGGAAGAGACGTGTGGTGGGAAGATGAAATGGAACACGCCGAAACACAGGTGGAGAAAGATGGTGTGGTTTCTTTTCCTGCTGAGGAGATGGATGCGGAAGACCCCCTGTTTATTTTATACACTTCCGGCTCCACGGGTAAACCAAAAGGCGTTGTGCATACCTGCGCAGGCTACATGTTGTGGACCAATTACACGTTCGTAAATGTATTTCAATACCAGCCCGGCGAAGTTCATTTTTGCACGGCCGATATCGGTTGGATCACCGGGCATAGTTATATCGTGTACGGACCTTTGAGTGCGGGTGGTACATCGCTGATGTTTGAAGGCATTCCCACCTGGCCGGATGCGGGCAGGTTCTGGGACATCGTCGACAGGCACAAAGTAAATATCCTGTACACCGCACCCACAGCAATTCGTAGCCTGATGGGCTTTGGAACAGATCCAATAAAAGATAAGGATCTCAGCTCCTTAAGAATGCTCGGCACCGTGGGTGAACCCATTAATGAAGAAGCATGGCATTGGTATAATGAAAACATCGGCAAAAAAAGATGCCCCATCGTTGATACCTGGTGGCAAACGGAAACCGGCGGAACATTAATATCTAACCTTGCGGGCGTTACGCCTGCAGTACCTGGCTGGGCAACTTTACCAATGCCCGGCGTGCAACCATTACTCGTAGACGAAAATGGCGCTGAAGTCACCGAAAAAGATGGACAGGGTTATTTGAAAGGAAACCTCTGCATCAAAGCACCATGGCCTGGCATACTGCCCACCACCTGGGGCGATCATGAACGC
>CBFGLL010000077.1:0-8972 GCA_965649585.1 uncultured Chitinophagaceae bacterium
TCAATCATTATGCCAAGGGAAAATATGTGCAAAAATGGCAGGAATTATAAAAGTCGATGGTCACGGGCGAGGGCTATCACCAGAGAAAAGTCATTGGGTCAATGGTCATTAAGTCATTGGGCGGCTCTGAAAAAAATCAGAAACTGCCGAATGACTATTGACTTATGACTATTGACTCCTGACTGACCTCTAACTGAGCCCCGTAAACTCCCCATGGCCGTCTTTCCTGATGCGGAAGGTAAAATGCCGCTGGGTGAAATAACTCATGATAATTACCAGCATGATGGTAATTACCTGGCTGACGATAGGATCAAAATGCCAGTGTTCAATAAAAAGTTTTAACAGGAAATAGTTGATGAACAGGTTTACAATAAAGGAAAGCAGGTAACGCATGAGTTGGATGCGCCCCCGTAGGTAGGATCCTGTGAACACGATATACCGGTTTAAAATAAAACCAAGGCAAAAGCTTACAAAACTGGAAAGGATCAAGGCTGCCACATGTGGTTCAAAGGCATAAAAATCAAAATCAAACACCCTTCCTTTAAAAACCCAATAGTAACACAACACGTACACTGAAAACCCGATTGCTGAATTGGCGGCACCGCAGGCAGCATACTTAAATGTTTGCAGCGGCATGAGCCTTCGAAAAGGAGGATAAAAAAAACTGATAAACTTTGATATGGCCGATCTCATGTAAAGATGGCAAAGTTAATCATCCTCATGAAACCAGGCTTGTTGGCAAAAGCTTATGTAAACGGCCTGTAAAATTTATGCCCATATTCTTTTTTATTGGCCTGTAATCGCTATCTTCAATCCAAATCAAGATAACCAGCAATATATTTATGAATAACCAGCCAGTATTCAGTGGTCTATTTTGCCGGAAGATTCTTACTATTGCCTGAACCAATTGTTAATGAGTAAATTAGTTAACCTGGACAGGTAATTTTTCATCTTTAATTAATACAATGGCATTTATAGACAGAATCTTACAGGAACCCTCGTATAGATGGGCAGACAAAAACGGTGAATTGGTGAAACCCTCAGTGGGCAGGCTTTTTAAGGAAGCATTTAAAAATACCAATATCTTCAGGTCGAAAAAGAACTGGATCCCTTTTGTTACCTGGTTAATGGCGGTATGCATGCTGCCCTTTCTCTACTTATTTATTACAGAATATTTTTCATGGAAAACGGCAATCGCTTTTTTGCTGTACACCATGATCATAATGGGAACCCACGGCACTATCTGGTTTCACCGCTATTGTACCCATAAAGCTTATACTTTTCGTCATCCTATTTTCAGGCTTATCACGCAAAACCTGGTGATTAAAACTTTTCCGGAAGAAGTATATGTTGTTTCGCATCACGTGCACCACGCCAAATCTGATAAACCTGGTGATCCCTACAACCCTGGAGGCGGTTTAATGTACTGTATGCTAAGCGATGTAAATCATCAGCCCATTGCAAAAGATCTTACAGAAGATGAATATGCCAGGGTCGCTGGTTTCCTCTCTCATACGGGCATTGGCATTAATAATTACCAGCAGTACCAGAAATGGGGCTCAGTGGCATCACCATTTTATACCATTGCATTATGGGTGATCAATTGGTCATTCTGGTATGCGGCGTTTTATTTCATAGGGGGTCATGCGCTGGCTTGCACCATGTTTGCATCTGCATTAGTGTGGTTTGTAGGTGTAAGGGCATTTAATTATACCGGGCATGGCAAAGGGGAAGTGAAACACGTAGATGGTGTTGATTTCGACAGGAGGAATCTTTCTGTAAACCAATGGAGGCCTGGATTATTTGCCGGTGAGTGGCACAATAATCATCATTTATATCCCGGGAGTGCAAGGGCGGGTTTTTTACCATCACAAATTGACCTTGCATGGATCTACATCTATGTGTTACACAAGCTAGGTATGGTGGCATGGTTCAGGTGTAACAAAAAAGACTTTGTAAGAAAATACCTGCAGCAGGGAACCGTGCTTACAGAAAATACGAAACTGCAAAAGCTGCATCAACACGAAGAAGCGCTGCAAGATTCATAAATGACCACAATCAAAAAATCCCATTATTACAATGGGATTTTTTGATATTATGGGGTAAAACTTTAAAATACATAACGAATGGCAAGGCCACCAAAGCCGCCATAAAATCCATTGTTGTCGTTATTAAAATCCCAGCTTGGCTGCCAATCGAGAGAGGCATTGATAGGTGCTCCTTTAAACTTGTAGTCAAGGCCTAAAACGCCATCAACACCAAAGGAACTTCCTCCGCCCCATTTTGAATTCCAGGAACCCACGTGTGCCCCGGGCCCAACATACCATTTTAAGCCTGGCGCCCCATTAATATCGCCATGAAATTCGTAAAGTCCGGTAATTCTGAAACCCCTGTTCCAAAAATAGCCCAGGCCTTCCAGTGCTGCATTTGGTTTAATAAAATGCTTCAGGGTAATAGCACCAGGATAAAATTTTACGCCAAGGGCTGTTTTGTAATCCTGTGAATTAACATTGGACTGTGCTGTAGCTGCACCAATACCCGCCATTAACAGCATTCCAAGTGCTACAATTTGTTTTTTCATATCGCTGATTGTTTTAGTGATACGGTATATGTTAACAAAATCATGCCAAAGAATGGTTAAGCGGCGTCTTGTCATCCCGCAAAAGATTCATAACTAACCACACACGGTTGTATGCTGCACTTTAGCATTGCGAACTCCTTTCAGCAAGAACATTTTTAAATATATTTTTTCTGCAATTATTAGTTAATTTACCAGTGTGTTATTAAAACCCAAAACCTTTTGGCCTTTAGCCGGCCATATTATTGCATTCACCCTGCTTTTTAGCGTAACAGCTATTAAGGCGCAAACTGCGCAAAACGAATCGGATAGTTTGCAGCTATTGCTGAATAAAGAAACAGAAGACAGTAATAAAGTAAACCTCATGTGGAGGCTGGCAAATTCATTCGCCAATTCACAACCGGAAAAATCGCTCATCATTTGCCAGCGGGCAGTAAACCTCGCAAGAAAAATAAAGTACATAGAAGGTGAGTCCAACAGTCTCTCTATTTTGGCCAATAGTTTTTTAAACCTCGGCAATTATCCCAGGTCGCTTGAATATAATTTGCAACGGCTAAAGATTGAAGAAAAACGCAACGACCCAGAAAACCTGATTGGAGCCCTTATCAATACCGGCATTGTGTATGTGATGGAAGAAGACTATGAAAACGCTTTATTCTATTACCAGAAAGCAGATTCGGTAAGCAAAAGACATAATGCTGTTGATTATGCTTACAACATTATGGTGAATAAAGGCGATGCCTTCGAAAAGTTGAACCGGCTTGATTCAGCCTTTGTTTATTATGACCTTTCATTACAAATAGCAAGGAAAGAAAAAGTAAATGATTTTATTGGGGCATCCCTCACGGGACTGGCGCATTACTTTAGAAAATCAAAACAGTTTGATTCCGCACAACTTTATTACCGGGAGGCATTGGCGTATTTGCATTTAGCCCAAAACGATATTCTTACCTGCGAGGCTGCCCTGGGCCTGGCAAAATTGTTTCAAGATCACCTGCAGTCAGATTCAGCAGCGTGGTGGGCAGGCTATTCCAATACTATTGCGATCAGAAGTGGTTTTGAAAACGACCAGTTGAAGTCGTCCGAATTTTTAAGAGACCTGTATCGCCTGCAAAAAAATGTTGACAGCGTATTTTACTACTACGCAAAAGTGCAGGTGCTCAATGATAGTATTAATAACAAAAAACGGCTCAGGGATATTCAACTCATCACTATCAACGAACAACTGCGACAGGCACAGTTGGAAGAAGACCGGTTGATGGCCAAAGAAGAAAGAAGACAACAACTCCAGCTCTTGCTCATCAGTTTATTTATTCCCGGCTTTTTTTTATTTACCCTCTTGTTGAGCAGGGTAAGGATCCCCGTTAAAGTAATTAGGGTTTTAGGGATATTGTCGTTGTTGATCCTATTCGAGTTCCTCACACTGCTGCTGCATCCTACTGTGAAAGAGCTAACGCACCATACGCCGATTTATGAAATAATGATCTTTGTGGCAATAGCAGCCATATTGATTCCCACGCACCATAGAATTGAACATTGGCTCATCGGCAAACTGATCAGGAACAGGGAGAACCTTGCGGGCACAGAAAAAAAGATCAGGATCAAGTCCAGCAAAATACAGCTAAAACTCAATCCTGATCCTGTAAAAAAAGATGCTCACTAACCTTATTTAGGTGTAGTAGGAACTACGGGTTTTACAACACCGGTGTCCATTACTGTAGCCGTGTCCGGTACAATCACAGGAGCAGGTGACATTTCTTCCGTAGTTTTTACTTCCGTTTCTTTTTTCTCTTCTTTGTCGGCGCAAGAAAAGAATAATGCTGAAGCCAGCACGGCGGCTAGCAGGGAACGCTGGAGAGTTTTAATTTGCATAAACATTCGTTTTTTATTGTATAAGTTTACAACAAATAATTCGTTTCGTCAATAAAACCCCGCTATCCTGTAAAAAAAATTCCTGCTGACCTCCTACGCCTTTTTAAAACTTTCGTCAACATGAAAAAGTTTATTCTTCTTTGGGGCATCTTATTTATAGGTATCGCTGGCCATTCACAAAGCATCTACAGCTTTGAATTTTTAAACGCAGAAAATACCAAAACAAACGCCCTGGCAGTATTGCAACCGGATGGAACAGGCTTTGTAAGATATTTTACCAACGATTTTATTGCCGAACAAAAACTGGTGGAATCTATGGAGGCAACGGCATCCACCGGGGGCCCGGAGGATAGCCTGCTGTACGAACCGGTTTCAGCTTCCCTGGTAAAAGGGAATACCGAACTGGTTCCATTTCAATTGGTTTTAAAACCCGCCGGAAATGAATGGGCACCTGCTACCCTGCTGCTCGGCGCTGGAGCAAAAAAAGAAAGCAGGCAACTTGAAAAGCTGGCATTCCTGGAGCATGCGCAACTAAGCAAGGCAATGCTGCTTCAATATTTTTTACCAACAGATGCGTTTTACAGGCAAATGTTCAGCAACAACAGCAAGGCGTTAACACCTCTTGAAAAAAACACCCGCATTCATTTAATAATTGTTGCCAATACCAATGACTCTACTGTAGGCATAGCTGCCATTAAAGACATGAAAACGGTGGAAGAATTTTTCAGCGACCTTACAGAAGTAATGGGCCTCAGGCAGATGAACACGGTGAAAATATCAGGAAATAATTTCAGCAAAATAAATGTACTGAACACCTTAAAAAAACTGGCCCCACAGCCAAATGATATCGTGGTATTTTACTACAGTGGTCATGGTTTTAGAACCCGTTCAAAACCGACTGCTTACCCCATGTACGATCTGCGCTCAAAACCCACACAGGATTATTTAAAAGAAAGCCTCACAACCGATACCGTGTACAAACTCATCAGGGATAAAAATGCACGAATGACCCTGGTGCTGAGCGATTGCTGCAACTGGAACCCCGATATGCCCCTGCCCTATGTTCCTGCCGATCCACAAACAAGGAATACCAACATACCATGGGACATTGAAAAATGCAGGGCACTGTTTTTAAACCCGAAAAGAACAGGCATCATTGGCGTGGCTGCCGATAAGAACCAACTAGCAGTATCCAATGCAGAACAAGGCAGTTTCTTTTTTAAATATTTCCGGGAATCAATGATCACCGTTATCAATAAAACTTACCGGAGTTTTAATGCCTTTATGGACTGGAACTATATCGCAGAATCTACAAAAACACAAACTGTCCGGAAAGCGAAACGAACATATTGCAGTAAGCCTTATATCCCTACGAATATCTGCAATCAAACGCCGAGGTTTCTTATTCAGTAACGGTACCTGGGAAAGTATTGGTTGGTTCGGGATATTGTAAAAACTGCTTTGCAGCCATAAAATTCTTCCAGTCTGTTGTTTGCCGAACGGAGGCCATCAATAGGTCGTTGTCTAAAACCCATTTATAATTGAAACCATGCTGGTAAGCTTTTTCAAGCCATAACATGGTTTGGCTATTGTTTTTCTTTAACGCATACATGCGGCTGATACTATACATGGCCGCAGCATTGGAGGCATCTGTACGCAACAATCTTTCGTAAGCCGCAATAGCTTTGTCAGCCTGTTTCTGTAACAGGAGGTTTTTTGCCTCCAGGTCTAAGATAATTTTGTGGGGATAAGGATAAATATTCCTGGCCTGCCTCACTAAACTATCTGCCCTTAAAAATTTTGACTGGCGCATAGAATAATCAGCGTATAACATCATCTTTTCAAAATTTATTTCGTTCCTGTCCCTGAGATAGAAAAGGTTTTTTACAGCTTCGCTGAATTGATAAGTTGTATGGTAGGTATCGATCAACTTTATGCGCACACCCGAGTTTTCCGGGTTGGCGTCTACACTTACCTGGTAATGGATGGCAGCATAAGAAGGTACACCTTGCCATAAGTAAAGATCACCTAGTTTATCATTCAGGTCAGCCGTTAGCATAGGGTTAGCACCTGTTAAGGAATCCGCTTTTTTCAGGTAAATGATTGCATCACTATAAGGATGTGAAACATCAGGTTCAAACAAAACTGTTTCCTGCGTACCTACTAATGCGGCTGATAATTCTTGAGCCTTTGTAACAACTATGGGTTGCAACACGGGTTCGGGCTCCGTTTTATCAGGAAAAATACTTTTTCGATCACTTTCAAATTCTTCGGGCTGTTGCCGTACCAGGTTGTATAAAAACACTCCTCCCTTCAGGTACCATTCTACTGAAGCAGGGTAACGCTGCAGCATCCGTTTATAAAACCCGTTGAGCTCATCATTGGCGAGCCAGGTATCCTGTGAGGCAAACATTTTTATCTGGGCTTCTGCGTCCTGGTATTTTCCAGCTTCTTCAAGCAGCAACCACAAAACTTTATTGGCCGCAAAATCTGCGGGTAAAAGTGCAACCAGTTTCCGGAACTGTTCTTCTGCCTTAGTATAATGGTGCCAGTTGCGGTAAGCCGTTCCTAAAAATGCATGCGGGTGAGTAGCAGGAACCCAGGTCCTTTGAAAAAGCAATCGAAAACAATTTGAAGCCTCCCGGTATTTCGATTTTAATAATAGTGAATCCTGGTAGGCCATTGCTTTAGTCTCATCAAGCATATTCTGTAACGCAAATTTTAGCAGGACTTCGGTTTCTGCCCAATCCTTTCTATCGAACCGCATTTTACCCAGATAGAAAAAAGCCAAAGGGTGATTAGGATCCAGTTGAATAACGTGCTGCAGCTTTGATGCCGCAGCCTCAAAGTTCATTTGCCTGAAGTAAAGCATTCCCCATGCAAAATATCCCGCCACATCTTTTTTATCAATCCGGTTAGTGTCAAATGGACAAGGCGCTTCGGGACTCAACACATATCCGGCAGGTGCCACCTCAAAGAGCTGTTTGAATTTTTTAAAATGATAGCCACGTTTCCGTACATCCGCTTCAAAATAAAACGAATCTGCTAAAGCATAATTGGTGGTGTGCGTGTATATGCCAGCTAATCGCTCAAAAGGCAGGTAATGCCTGGAATTGAGGGCGATACTCTTTCGTTGAAGTTCTTCACCCAATAGATAATCTCCCTTCATTTCCCACAACAGGCCGGCATTCGCAAAAAAGTCGGGAAGCGTGTTGGCTTTGTTACCGGCCTCGTAATACATCTTTTCCGCTTCAATGGTATTATTTTGCGAAAGTTGCAAAGCAAGCAGGTTATTGTAAGGCAATGCCCACTGTGGTGTAATTTTTATTGCTGTTTTGTACATGCTGTCGGCCATCTTAAAATCAGCCTTGTAAAAATGTAATACGCCAAGTGCATTGTAGATATAAGCAGCCTGGTCTTCTAATGCTAATGCTTTTTGTACTAATTGTAAAGCACTATCGATCAGGCCTTGCGGTTTGTCTGTTAATGGAATCTTTAACATCAACGCCAGCCCGCCGAAATAGTATTTGTTGACCTTTAGAACCTGGTACAAAAAATCATCGGGGTCTGTAAGTTTCAGGGCAACATCATACATCGGGGGATATATATCATAATCTTTTAAGCCCGCATTATAATACCGTCTTCTTTCCAGTTCTGCTGCATCGCCTTCCAGATAGGCATTGATACTTTTTTGCGCAAAATTATGAATGGCAACTACCAATATCCTGGCTGCCTGGCTACGCAGGTTGCTATCAGTTTCCATTTCTTCAACAAGCAGGTTGATGCGGGAGAGGACTTTATCCAGTTCATCTTTTTTTTCACCTGCTTCACTTAAAGCACCGAGCACATTGAGTTTACACATGTTGAGCCAGGAGGCCGTAATTTGTTGCACGGGCGCCTGGCTCAAACTGTGGTAGTTATACCCGCTATCCAGTTTCTGTTTCTTTAACCAATCGCTAAACTTATCCAGCGCCATATCTGCCGTTTCGTTTTCTTCTGGTACCTGGAGTGAGACAGCAATTACCTGGTTAGCTCCTTCTGCATTCATACGGGCCATTCTACCCATATTCTTTTTTGCCAGGGGAAAAATGTCCGGTCCCGTGATCACGGCATTTTGTTGGTGTTTCTCTCTTTTTAAGATCAGATCGGTGCTTAAACTGGAATCCAGGTATCGCCTCAGGTCACGTACGGTGATAACATCAGCGTTAGGTTTGGCAGCAAAACCTGTTAATCCATTTACCAGATGAAAAGAGAAAACACCTCTTCCCCCGCCCCAGCCTTCATCTTCCAGCGACTTCTGGTCGGGCCTGCAGGAAGCGATCCTGATCTCATTTGCTGCTAAAATGGTCAATGATTTCCCTACCAGGCTGCTGCTACGGAAATCACTTCCCGCCAGGTTGCCCGAGTGGCATGCATCGGTAATGATGATCACTTTGGCCTTGTTGCGGAGAGATAAAGTATTTGCAAGATTGTTGAGGTCTTCTATACGAATGGCATTGTTGATATAATTGGTGCGGGGTGT
>CBFGLL010000078.1:0-8969 GCA_965649585.1 uncultured Chitinophagaceae bacterium
TTTCGTGAGAAAAGCAAGTGGTAAAACACATCCAAAACTGCAGGAAATTATTACCAATTTCGAGCGCCCGCAGGAAGTGGCGGAATTTATGAACGGCGATACTTTATTCTGTTGTTTGGGTACCACCCTGAAAGCTGCCGGTTCAAAAGCAAAGCAGCAGCACATTGACCTGGAAGTTCCTTCTTCTTTTGCAGCAATCGCAAAGCAAAACGGTGTGACGGGGATGGTTTTGTTATCATCCCACGGTGCATCTGCTTCGGGCAGGTTCTTTTATTCCCGTTTAAAAGGTTTGTTGGAAAATAATATACGCAACCTGGCATTTGATCAATACATTATATTCAGGCCAGGCTTATTGCTGCGGAAAAATACCGACAGGCCCGGGGAGAAATTTGCAGCTGGATTTCTCCGGTTTTTTAATTCAATGGGCATTTTGAAAAAATTCCGGCCATTGTCTACAAGGCTGCTTGCGGAAAAGATGGCCAAGGCACCAAAAATATTCGGTAGAGGCGAGCATATTGTGGCGCTCGATATAATTTTTAAGCTATAGTTTTAAAAGGTTTAAAGTATAAAACCGTACTGATCACTAAATAAATCGGGGCAGTCCATTTGACTAAAAATAAAAAAGGATAAAAATGTCCTTTATTAGTTTTTGCTTATCTTTGTGGCATAAAATTCAGGGATGTTTTCCAAAGCTTGTGAATATGCCATCAGGGCTACCATTTTTGTTGCATGGCAGAGTATACAACAGCAAAAAGCAGGGCAGAAGTTAATTGCTAATGCTATTAATAGTCCCGAAGCTTTTACTGCCAAGACCCTGCAAAAACTCACCCGCAGCGGGGTGATCAGTTCAGACAAGGGCCCCAATGGCGGGTTTTACATGAATGCCACACAGTTGTCTGCTACCTGTTTAAAGGATATTGTACTGGCAATTGACGGGGATGGGGTTTTTACCAATTGTGGCCTTGGGCTGCAAAAATGTAATGATAAAAAGCCTTGCCCCCTGCATTACAAATTCACAGAGGTGAGAAATGGTTTGCAACAAATGATGGAAACTACCAGCTTAATGCAATTAGCAAAAGAATTGAAAAAAGGCGATAGTTATTTAAAACAGTAACCTGGAAAAGTTGACAAAATCAATAACATGATATTCTTCTTTGTGAAACAATTTGCAGCCGATCTGCATTTGCATATTCACTGCTAAAACAATATCTTGTTTAATAAAGCCTTTGCAACCGGCCGGTTATTATTTTATGCTCTTTGTATTAATTAAATCTGCAATTATGCTACGGGGTTGCGATCATGCAGAACATAACGAGGAAACCATATTTACGAGGAACAATGCATATAGACTATAACATATTGATAGCTTACGGGGGAGTGGTGCGAAAAATGGAGAAGGGAGATTTTGTTTACCATGAGGGTGCGATGCCGTATTTTTTTTACCAGGTAGTGGAAGGTTCCGTAAAAGTTTTTTCAAGCAATGCAGAAGGTAAGGAATTGATACAAGGCGTGTTTACGGCCGGTAAGAGTTTTGGGGAACCTCCTCTGCTGCTCGATAAACCTTATCCTACCACGGCGCAGGCACAAACCCCATGTGTGATTGTAAAGATGAGTAGAGACAATATGTTGCACCTGTTTAAAGATTATCCCGAATTACCTCAAAAGCTGATGATGAGTTTTGCTGAGCGAATTTACCAGAAGTCGATGGCGGCTCAAATTTGGATCAGCCATTCGCCCGAGGAAAAGATCAGCCTGTTTTTGAAAAATTTTAAAACACAACACGCCAATAATTCAAAAGGGCCTGTGCCCTATACCAGGCAACAGATTGCCGACTTTACCGGGCTTCGGGTAGAAACCGTAATCCGCACGTTAAGCAGAATGAACCAGGATGGTAAAGTAAAAATTATTGATCATAAACTATTTTATTAGCAAGATGAACACAGCGATGGCAAGAAAATGGTTTCGCCTGGGTTTGCTTAACCTCGCCATTGTGGCTCTGTTGGGTACCCTGATGCGTTACAAAATAGCTTATAATTTTCCTTTTTTTGAGCAGAAGAATTTACTGCATGCCCATTCGCATTTTGCGTTTAACGGATGGATCAGTCACTTTTTATTTACAGGCCTTGCCTGGATGATATGTAAATACCTTGATGAAGGCAGGCAGAAAAAATACCAATGGATGGTGATCCTCAACCTGGTATTTGCCTATGGAATGCTTTTTAGTTTTGCGATGCAGGGTTATGCGGCAATTTCCATTTCATTTTCTACTGCGTCCATTTTACTTTCAATGGTATTTGTTTTGAGTTTTATAAATGATGCCTTTTATTTTCCAAAAAACTACCCGGCAAAACGATGGGCTATAGCTGGTTTATTGCTGAATGTATTATCGGCTGCCGGGCCTTTGTTTCTTGGTTATATGATGGCCACTGGCACTGTTAATCACCGCAACTACCTTGGATCCATTTATTACTTCCTGCATTTTCAATATAGCGGCTGGTTCTTTTTTGCATCCATGGCGTTGGTAATTTCGCAGTTGCCCGCAAGTTTTCCATCTCTCAAAAAATATTTTAGTGTGTTTGTGGCCACGGTGATCCCCACTTATTTTTTATCAGTGCTTTGGGCAAAGTTGCCACAGGGTTTATACATAGTAACGGTAGTGGCTACCCTGTTGCAGATGCTTGCGTGGTTCTGGCTCATCTATAAATCCTGGCCTTTCTTTAAAAACCTTTCAACACTCCCCACCTGGGTAAACTGGTTTTTTTACGCCGCTTTATTTGCGCTGAGCGTTAAATTCATTCTTCAAACCATTTCCGTGGTTCCATCGCTGAGCCAGCTGGTATTTGGTATTCGCCCCATAGTGATCGCCTATTTGCACCTGGTGTTACTGGCCGTATACTCGCTCTTTATCATCGGCTTTTTACTGGCCAGGGGATTTCTTGAAATCAATAAGACAGTGAAGCTGGCTGCACTGTTATTTTTTGCCGGGGTGTTCATTAATGAAAGCTTGCTGGGGATACAGGGGTTTGCTGCATTTTTTTACGTGCCTGTACCCTACATCAATGAAATGCTGTTTTTTACAGCTGTGTTACTGCTACTGAGTGCAGCAGGTATGTATGTATTTCAGAAAAAGAAACTGACCAGGCAGGACCTCTAAATTTTTTCCATCATTACAGTGGCAATGGCCTTTGCATGTTCTTTCATTTTGTTGGCATTGGTGCCGGCAAAAAGCTGATCTACCGTGCTTTCCCAAAGTTGTAACCATCGATTAAAATGTTCTCCCCTTGTTGCATGTTTTTGATGAATACTCCTGTGTGCCACCAGGGGGTTGCCGTGATATTCGCCCGTATAAAACAGCATATTCTCCCAAAAGGAAACCATCAGGGGTATATGTTTTTTCCAGTTAACTACAACCACGTCGTTGAAAAAAACGGAGAGCTCATCGTCCGAATTTACTTTTTCGTAAAACTTGTCTACCACGGTTTGAATATCTTCTCTGTTGCTAATATCAGGTTTCATGGTAATATTTATTTGAGGCCGGTGATGTAAACCAGCGATTATAAATCTTTCTTTTTAAATTTTCTCAGGGAAATGTAAAACGGCACCCACACCCACAAGGCCATTAGTCCAAATGAAATTACGAGGCCCAGATTACTGCCGAAATAGGTTTTGAAGATGGCCCCTGTATATCCCATCATGTCTCCGATATTGAGGCGCAATAAGATCAATATCCTACAGAGGTCGATGGGACTGAGTGCGCTGAGAAATACTACCGGTTTTTCAATTGGATAATCTGCAAACTGGAAAAACAGGAATAAAACCAACGCATCGAATATGAGCGCAAAGTATAACCAAAGCATAATAGAAACGCCGATCCCTTTTGCTTTATCTCTTGCCAGTATACAACTAAGAAAAGCAATGGCAACAAATATTACCGAAAGCATGGAACCTGCCGCTATCATCATGATTGCCGTACCTGTTTCTGCAAAAAGCAGCAAGGGAATTCCTGTGCCAATAACGTAAGCCGCTACCATACTGCCGCTCAACCCGGTGAACAAGGCTTTCCAGATGATACTGCGTTTTAAAGGATGGCTTACCAGCAGTTCTATAAATTCATTGCTGTTATATACATAGATGGTTGAAAACAGTACTGATACTAATGGTACCATCAGCAGCACCACGTTTAGTACGGTAAGCGTGCCCTTGCTGGCATTGTCTTCCAGCCCGAACGCCGTCCAGGTGATCAGGGCCAGTAAAATAGTGTATGCTATTACGATCTTATTTTTCAAGATATCCAGGATCACGTATTTTAATATCTTCATCATAGGGCCTGCTGCTTTAACAAGTGAATAATGGACTGTGCAATATTGTGCTGCCCGGTATCGGATTTTAAGTCATCCACATTTTGATGTAAGATCAGTTTGCCCTCCTGCATAAAGATCACCTGGCTCACCATTCCTTCCAGTTCGCTCAGCAGGTGAGAAGTGATGAGTACCAGCCGCCCGTTATTTTTAGCTTCTACGATCTTTGTTTTCAAAATTTCGGATGCAATGGGATCCAGGCCTGCCGTAGGTTCATCGAGTATCAGCACTTTTGGATGAAACATAAATGCCAGCGTGGCGCTCACTTTCTGGGTGGTACCACCGCTGAGTGTCCGCATTTTTTTATCAAGCATTTTGCCGATTTCAAAACGATCGTAGAGGTCCATGTCGGTTATTTCATCTTCTTTGCGAATGCTTTTTATGAGCCTGATCACCTGGCCAATCGTCATGTTATCGGGGTAACGACCGATCTGTGGCATATAACCGATATACCTGCGATATTCGTTGTCGTTTTTAATATTTTTTCCCTGGAAGATGATATCGCCTTTGTCGGGTATCACCATTCGCAGGATAGATTTGATCAGCGTGGTTTTGCCACAACCATTCGGGCCTATCAAAGCAATACATTCCCCCTGCGCTAACTGCAGGTCGAGGTCGTGCAGGGCTGTGAGTTTGCCAAACCGTTTACTTATGTTTTTTATTTCGATCATAACTTATAAGGAGACATAGCTGGTGTTTTGTCTACAAAATTTTCGGGTGTAAGACTTGGAATTATTTTTTCAGATTTATCCAGCAGGTTTACAATGAAGCTCTGGTAGAGGATCATGGCAGGAGGATTTTTTTCAATTATTACAGAATACAGGCTCAGCGGGTGATAGGGGAGATCGCCATGTTTGTTTTTATCGAGATCGTAACCCTGGTATTTGTCCCAGTAATTGGCCGTAAAATAATTGAGGGTGAGTGAACCATTTGTGGTTACATCGAATGTATTGCCAACAAAATTGTTTTGTTCAATGTAATTGTCCATACAGTTGGCCTGCATTCTCATGCCCCAGCCATTTCCTCTAAAAACATTTCGTTCTGCCCTTATCCTGTTAGAACCATCAAAAAATATCCCCGTAGTGTTATTTAAAAATTTATTGCCGGAAAGATAACAGTCGCTCAATTCTTTAAACAAAACCCCATAGCTGGCATCACCCCAGTTTTCTTCGAAGGTATTGTTGATCATCACCACTTTTTTGGTGAACATCACTGCCACACCGGCGCCATTGGCTTTAAAATAGTTTGTGAAGTAACCATTGTCATTGGAAAACATAAAATGTAAACCATACCGCAGGTTGTAGTGTGCAATATTTCTCCAGATGACAGAGTGTGTTACAAATTCGAAGTAGATGCCGTCCCTGTGACCAAATATGCTGTTGCCGATAATTTGCAGGCTGTCACTTTTCCAGCAGTGCACGCCATTGCCCGACTGGTGTTCTTCTTTTTGAGAAGCGCTGATCCTGTTGTTTTTTATAATGCAGTGTTTTGCATACTGCAGGTACACGCCAAAATAGTTGTTGATTAATACATTGTTTTCGATGATAACATGTTGCGCATCATAAATTTTGATGGCCCCGGGGTCGTCCATTGCTGCCCTGCCTGAGTTTTGTAATTGCAACCCCTTTATGGTAACGTAACTGCTCTTGATAGAAAGCACTTCGTATTTTAATTCGCCATCCAATACGGGCAGGTTATTACCAACTATCACCAGCGGATGTGGAATAATGATGTTGCCTTCTTTGTATAAACCTTTGTGTATAATAATGCTGTCTCCTGCAACACTTGCCATGATGGCTACCTTGATGCTCCTGACAGGTTTATCGGCTCCTACATGAATTGTTTTAGACTGCGATACTAAAGTGGTTATACTACATAAAAGGCTTAATAGTACATTTTTAAATTCAGGGATGCTGTTCATGATCTTTTTGATTTGCCGCTGGTACCGCATTACCGCTATTCAGGGTTTTCCAGTCGGAAACCACGGATTGTACGCCTGCCGCTTTTTCGCCAGCGGCTGCCTTTGATTCAAATGCGGCGGTGTTGCCACCCATGGGGCTTTTAAATGTTGCGCTTGTTACAAACCATGCGTTGGTAACGGGCAACATATCCCCGGCTTTTTGAAAATTGGCAACCAGTTGTTTTTCTATGGTTGATGGATCAACTGTTTTTGTGTAATTGTTCATGCACACGATGTCATCAAATTTATAGGTCCTCCCTTTTTTAGTGAGCAAAGATGTCATAAAATGTGCATCTGAGATAGTCATCTTGCAAAATTCGCAGGCATCTTTATTGAGAGCGATAGGCTCGGGATTACCATTGCTGCAGGATGATAACACAAACAACAGTGCCAGGGCAGCAGCAGTTACCGGTGATTTTTTACGGAACCGGTTAAATACTTTTTTTTCTATCAATACTGCAACCAGCAGCAACATGCCTGCGGATAAAAACAGCCATCCACCTACATCGGGGATGGAGTATGCGCCAAAATTCAACAACTGTTTAAACCCGATCAATGGCGGCTGGTATGCCATGCCTGGAACCTGTATGGCTGCATTGGGGTCAAGGTTGTGGCCATAATCATATTCCCATTTCCAGAAGTCTGCCATGGCTACAATGCCGAAGATCACAAATGCGGTGAATACAATGTACAACCATCTTTTAGTTCCCCTCACAGCTGCAATTAAAAATAGCAGCGCAAAAAAGCCCAGCAGGTAGGGTAAGATTTTAAATTCAATAAAGTCTTCGGTATGAAGTGTTTTCATACCAATGTAGTGATTAAGGCCATTGATGATCTCTACATCTCCGGCTATTTTGTTCGCCCATATTTGTAAGCTCAGGCCTTCAGGATATTGGGGAGCATCCAGGTAAATACTCCACACAGGAACAAACAGGGAGATTACCAATAATAATGCAGCAACTACGAGAAAGACTTTTGAAATTGTGGACAATTTGTTATTCTGATTCATGTCAGTGTTTTTGAAGCCAACAATTTTACTGTAAAAAAATAAGGGCAACAAGTGTATGATTTGCTGCCCTTATTAACTGTCGACTGTATGACTTAATTAGCAGCAGGCGTTTTTGGTGCGGTGCTGTCTTTTGCACCTACACTAAACTTGAGCGGCGTATTACTTCCTTTTGGAGATACCCTTACATAACCCTGCATTTCCTGGTGAAGTGCAGAACAGAAGTCGGTGCAATAGATCGGGAAAATCCCTGTTCTGTCTGGTACCCATTTTAATGTAGTGGTTTCACCTGGCATGATGAGTAATTCTCCATTGTCGGCACCTTTAACACCGAAACCGTGTGGTACGTCCCAATCCTGTTCCAGGTTGGTTACGTGGAAATATACTTCATCACCAAGTTGCACGCCTTCAATATTATCAGGCGCAAAGTGAGAACGTACAGCAGTGATATTTACGTGCACCTGGTTGCCCTGCCGGGTAACTTTCGCCTGTCCTTCGCCCTTGGCTACATAAGGATGTTTGTTGGCGTTGATGTCGAATATTTTCAGTTGTTTATCCTTTATCAGCGATGCCGGTATAGCCTGTGCATAGTGTGGCTCGCCAATGGTTGGAAAATCGAGAATGAGCTGCATCTTATCTCCGCTGATATCATATAACTGCGCACTCTGCGATAATTCCGGACCAGTCGGGAGGTAACGGTCTTTAGTGATCTTGTTGTATGCCACCAGGTATTTACCAAATGGTTTTTTGGTATTTCCGCCAGGCACCATCAGGTGACCAACAGAATAGTAGGTAGGCTGCCTGTCAAGTACTTTCAGGTCTTTAATATTCCACTTCACCACTTCAGAAGAAACGAAGAATGATGTGTATGCATTACCGTTAGCATCAAACTCTGTGTGCAGCGGTCCTAAGCCTGGTTTTTGTACTTCACCATATAAGGCGGCTTCGTATTTAATAACAGGGAGACCTGCATATTTTTCTGCTTCAAATGCTTTGTCGGCAATTGCTTTCTGAATTTTATCAAAGCTGAATACAGGCAGCAGGGCAGCAAGTTTACCACTACCTACAATGTATTCACCTGTAGGGTCCACGTCGCAACCATGAGGTGATTTAGGACAAGGGATAAAGTAAACAATATCCGGGTATTGAGACACGTCAAGAACGGTTACTTCTGTTTTCATTTCAGAAGTAGCTGTATGCGTTTCTTCATTGAACTTGTTGTGTGCGTACTTCACGGTTTGTTTAGTACCTTTTCCAGCCTTGATATACTCTTCTGCTTTTTTCCAGTTAACCGCCATGATAAAGTCCTTGTCTTTTTGAGAGGCATTTACTTCCAGCAAGGTGTTGGCCTGTTCTGAATTGTAGCAGCTAAAGAAGAACCAACCGTTGGATTTTCCTTTACCAGCTCGGGCAAGGTCGAAGTTAACGCCGGGCGTTTTTAACTGGAAGGCGAGGTTCATTTCGCCTGAACCTTTGTCGATACTTACAAAGCTGATGTGCCCTTTAAAGTTTTCTTTGTAAGAACTGATGGGAACGTCTCCACCTTCGCCATCAGCAGGAACGCTGAAGCGTGTACCCGCAACGATGTACTCTGAATTTTCTGTTCCGAATGGAGAACTGTGATTACCTGCACTGTTGGGTAATT
>CBFGLL010000079.1:0-8934 GCA_965649585.1 uncultured Chitinophagaceae bacterium
TTCAATCCGAGGTTCTTCAAATAGTAATTGGGTCATTGAGTCATTGGGGCAGGTTCTTTCTTTTTGGAACTCTTTATCGAGTCAATAAATGAATAGATATCGAATCTGCGACATTATTATATAGCTGAACTATTGACTTAATGATCAATGACCTAATGACTATTCACCAACCAGTATTCTCCAGCCATTTAAAAATATTCCCCAATAAAAAACCCCCGGGTTTCCCGGGGGCCTATGAACAGTTAGTTAGATAAACTTAAAACTTAGTAGCTCCAAAGGTCTTGCTCGTAGTTGAAAATCTTTTCTTTGATATTTTCACCTTCCAGTAATTGGAGTATGCCGTTTTCGCTTAAACCTTTGTAGTTTTTAATAAAATCATTTCTTGGATTATCGATCGTACTCTTGATAATACGTCCGTAGAACATGCGGCTTTCAAACAGTTCTTCCCAGGTCATACGGGCACCAAAGTTTTTGCCATTGTATACTTCATACTTTGCAAATGTGGCCCGCATATCGGGATAATAAACCCAAAACAGTTCTGTTTCTCCAAGGTTCACACCGGTGGTAGTAATTACGTTTTTAACAGGAGCAATACCCAATATCCTCCAGAATAGGCGTGAACTTTCTTTGTCGAAGATCACTTCTTCCTTAATACGGAATTTGTAGAATGAATCGAAGTTGAGTTCGTTGTACATTCTTTTTGTTCCTGTCAACTCACCGTTCTCATTATATTGAGGAACTTCGATAGGTTCACCTGTTAATACTTTTGCTACTTCACCAGTAGTCATCGGAGTTGTAAAACGATCATCAACGCTGCTGAACACAGTTACAGCACTATCTTTTATTGCTTGCAATAAGATGGTAATAAAACGCTGATTACCGTTATCTTCCTCCGACATATAGTTGAAGGTTTGGTTGATCTTTTCCCTTGTATCGATCTCTCTCCATATTTTATGGCGATATACGGCATCGTCTGCACGCAGATGCTCATAAGGCAATGGAGTTCTGTCTCTCAACACCGTTGTTTCTACCGCTTCATCGGGACGAAGCGATTTTCTCACAGCCGGGATGGGAAGTGTATCTACCAATGGAGCTTCCACTGCAGCTACTTGTGCAACTGTGTCAACTGTAGGAGCAGTTGGCTGCACTTTGGCTTTTGTTCTAGTAGAAGTCGTTCTTTTAGTTGACTTACGGGTAGTTGCCTTCTTCTTCTGTGCAAAAGCACCATCAGCCACGCCACCCAAAATAACCGCTACTAAAAGAAATTTCAGAAACTGTTTCATAGTTTAAATTTTAATAAAGAGTGAATCCTCTACCTTCAATTGTCCTGGTTCCATCAGGACCAGTAACTTTAATATTATCAAATGTTATCGATGAGCCGGGACCACATCTTGCCATTGTTGCCGCAAGATTAGCAAGGCTGTTGCTATTGATTGAAGCAGTAACAACATTAGGGAAATTGGCGCCGGAGAAATAAACTGTCGCACTGGAGACAGTATATTTCAAGTCAAAATCAAAGTTCTCCAATTCCGCACGACAAAACTGTTGATTTTTGAACTCAACTGCTGCCATCCTTGGTTTACCAGAACCCACTTTAAACACAGGGTCTGGAATTCTTTTGATCCTGAACTCAAATGTTGTTGGTGCACTTCCTTCCGCAGTTACGGTAATAGAAGCTCTACCTGGAGCGCTTACACGAACGGTTCTTTTTGAACCAGTACCGCTGATAGAACCACCGCTCATTGATACTGAAGTTTTATCCCATCCTTTTGGAGAACCAATGGTTACAGGGTTATCAACACCAATATAAAACACGTTCATTTTATCAAGCATCACAGCCGCACCACCTGGTACACCAACTGTGTATTTAAGATCATACGATTTAGATTCTTTGGTACCATCGGGCTTAGTATAGGTTACGGTAACCGGAACTGATTTTGTTCCTACTCCATCTGCACCAAACTCCCTGATAGCAACACCATCAGCATTGATGGGAACAGCCGCACCACCAATTGTGATCTGTGGTTGAGCAGCAGAACTGAATGAACCCACACCAGCAGTGATCTGCATTTTTTCACCCGGCATCAGGTAATTTGAGCTCTGACCAACTACTGCAGCAAATTTGTCATACACAAACTGTACGCTACCAATTTTGCTGTGTGCATAGTTTACGATGGTATTTTCTGCATTCTTCACGTTATTTTGAAATTTACTCAAAATAGTGAGGGCAGCAACTGTTGGAGTCATGTGGAAATAAGAAGCAGTAAAATCTTTCTTCTTTCCTTCTTTACCGATAACACCATCTGTGCTCACCGGGAAATTGGTTTCAAATTGTTTGAATTCCGGATCTATTGCAATTACTGCTTTTTTATAGTCATCCAGTCTTTTTTTCAATTCTGCACCTCTTCCTTCCGTTTCAAAAATCCTTGTAGAGGCGTCGAGGTTATCTTCTTTAAAAGATCCATCTTCTTTAAGATTAGATCCTTTTCTTAAATCATCCTTTAATCCCTCCAGGTATTTGTTGAGGTCGGCAGACAGCACTTTTACCTGTTCTGCTTTAGGTGCCCATTTTGCGGCCTGTTCTCTGTACTGGGCGTCGTTTTTCTTTTGTTCTAATGATTTATAAACATCATCGGTTGCTTTGCCCAGGTTCGTGGAAGAACCCTGCAAGCTTTTATCTACGGTTTTGAAAGCTTCAATAACCTCGTTCGATACGTTTAGCGCCAGGATAGCTGTCAACACCAAATACATGATGTTGATCATCTTCTGCCGGGGCTCTTTGGGTAAAGCCATATCTTAAAAATTAATTGTTTTTAGTTAATGTTGTTTGGACTCAATACTATGTGTGCTAGTTAGCTCCTGCCTTGCATTGCAGTAAGCATGTTGCCATACACAGCATTTAATTTACCCAGGTTATTTGCCAAAGTGCCGATTTGTTCTTTAGCTCTTTGTGCGTCATCCACGCTGCTCATCATTGCCTGGCTGGCTTCGGCCATTTTACCGTAGAAACCATTCAATGCTTTCAGGTGGTTATTGCTTTCTTTTAATTCCAATTCATAAATAGTGTTCAATGAACCCAGGTTTTTCGTCAACACCTGTACCTGCTCATGGAAACCTCTTGCGCTTTCAGAAGCATTGTTGAACGATGCCATTGTATTAGCACTGTTGGTAAATGCTGTACTCATAGAAGCGATTGCCGCGGTAGCTTCTTTTGTTTTTGCACCAAACTCACTTGTTGATTTTACAACTTCACCCACTTCAGTAATACCGGTAACAGTAGTACCTAATTTGTTGAAACCTTCACCTAATCTTTTCAAATTAGCCGGGGTAATATCTGCTTCCTGCAACATTTTATCCATTGAAGCCAAAGCCGGGTTTCCTACCTGGCCTTTTACAACTACTTCCATTGGATCATCATCTTCTTCGTGGTGTTTTGGTTTAATCCACTCTATGGCCGCATACACTAAGAAGATAGCAGTTTCCGTCCACATACCAACAGTAAGCAACATGTCAGCATAAGACTGGTGAGTTAGTTTTGCCCAAGCAGCGAAGATGATCACCGCCGCACCAGCACTAACCAGTACGTCGATCAGGGTTAAGAAGGTTCTTTTTCTCTGAGCCATAGTTTTAAGAATTTTAAATTGTTTTAAGTGGGGATTGTTTATGGTAAATAAATCGGTATAGTAACCCGTTTTACATGTTTAGTAAAACGGGTTAAAATATTTTCAGTAAAAATTAATTAGAAATTAGAACGATAGAGATTGAAATTAGGTGTCAATTATCTTCCTCTTCTTGAAGCCGGTGGTAAGTCAATTACACATCTAAATCCAATATAAGATTTAGAAGTGTCCTGGTATTCGTATGCACGTGTACTTGTTTGCAGAAAGTGTGCTACATCTTTCCAGCTACCGCCACGTAATACCTTACGTTTCATTCTTGGAGGATCTGAATCTTTTGCATTCCAACGAATATCCGGGTTCATGTCGTGTTGGAAGTTGTATCCGCCTTCGTAGTACAAAGAAGAAGTCCACTCAGCCACGTTACCTGCCATGTTGTATAAACCGAAATCATTTGGCCAGTAAGCATCTGCTCTTACGGTATAGAAACCGCCATCTTCAGGATAGTTACCACGGCCTGGTTTAAAGTTGGCCAGCAGGCAACCTTTTTTGTTCCTCAAATAAGGACCACCCCATGGGTACGGTGATTGAGAACGACCACCACGTGCTGCATATTCCCATTGAGCTTCTGTAGGCAGGCGGAAATCAGATTCCGATGCTCTTTTTTTGCTTTCGAGGAATGCATTTAAATAAAGCGTTCTCCATTCGCAGAAGGCAGTAGCTTGTTTCCAGCTAACACCCACTACAGGATAATTACCAAACGCAGGGTGATTGTAATATTTTTTAGCCATTGGCTCATTGTAAGAATAAGCAAAGTCTCTTACCCAGCACAATGAATCAGGATAAACGGGAATCTGTTGTTTAACAATAAAAGCAGAACGTGGAATGGTAACGTCCCTGTTGTTAGCAGCGGCCTTATAGTCGAATACTTCTGATTGGTAAACTATTTTTTTGGCGTCTAATTCTTTTTTGCCAAAAATGCGATTGTCGGGAGTAACAATCATCGCATCAATTTTTTCAATGGTGGCTTTGTCGCCCCATTTAATAGTTTTCGCTTTTGTCCAGTCTACCCTTTCTTCACCATCGGGGCTCTGCTTGATGAAACCCATCAATTTTGCCGCTATTGAATCCCTAACCCAGTTGGTAAACTGGCGGTATTCGTTGTTGGTGATTTCGGTAGCATCCATCCAGAAGCCACTAATTGAAACAGCTTTGTTTCTTGCAGTGTAAGCGTAGTTTACGTCTTCATCACTTGGACCCATGTGAAATGTTCCTGGTGGAATGTAAACCATGCCCGGAGGTTTTGGAAGACTCCATCTGGCAGCAGGAACAGCACCAACTACTTGGCCTTGATCATTTCCGGCGCCCGACTTCTTCTTTCCACCAAGCATTTTACAGCTACTTGCGGCGGTAGTTAGCACAACTACGGCTAAAAGGTAATTAAACCGATTATTCATTGTTTTAAACTTTGAGGGTAATAGCAAATGTAACGATTATTTTGATTTTTCATCACTCGGTAATATTGGCTGTTGGTTTTTTTCTGCACAGTTCACACACTCGTTAACTCAACATAAACGGATGATTGTTTCAATTATTGTGGAGCCCGGCCAAAACCGCCCCGCTTTTTGAGAAGCGGCAATAATTCGGCCACTGTTTTTACGGGAGCCTGGCAGCTATAATCCTGGCATAAATAAATAAGAGAACCCTCCTTTGAGCTCTTCATTTTCAATAAGGGAAAATCGGTTAAACTCCCGCCGGTACTTGCTTGCAGCACCATATGGGGAATGTAAACCCTGTGTAATTCCGCCAGTACCTTTTCAGCATCTTTTCCCAGGATCGCTATCTCTGCAAGGCCGCTTGTGTGGCCCAGGTAATTCATGGCCCAATAGGCAAATGAACCCGGGTAATTTTCGATGGCATTACCCAGGTTTGCGGTCATTTTTTGGGCCCGCAGGCCCCATGCCGGTATATCAAAATACACGGAAAGTTTACTCAGAAGCATCGCCATTATAGCATTGGAAGAAGGCATTGCTCCATCATAAACCTCTGTTTTTCTTACTATTACATCTTCCTGGTGCTGGCTGCTGTAATAAAATAAAAGTCCTTGCTCATCGCTGAAATGGTCTATGACTATTTCAGTATAGCTTTTAGCCTTGAGCAAATAGCTATCGTCGCCCGTAACTGTTTGTAAATGAATGAGTGAATCGATATAATAAGCATAGTCATCCAAAAAAGCAGGAACTCCTAAACGCCCATTTTTGATGTTATGAAAAAGTTTGCCTTCTTCATTTTTTAGAACTTTTTCTATAAAAAAACATGCCTTTTCTGCCGCTTCGAGGTAAGATTTTGTGCCGGTGCAGGCATAAGCTTTACAAAGTGCCGTTATAAAAAGGGCATTATTATTTAGCAGAATTTTATCATCAAGCGCCGGCGGCACTCTTTTTTTACGGGCGGCAAGCAGGGTTTGTCCTGCTGCTACAACCTTGTTTTCCAGGTGCAGCCTGTCCAATTGTTTTTCAAGGGCGAAGGTCCCCAGGTCCTTCTCGAGGTGTAAAATGTTTTTGTGCTCCCAGTTACCCTCCTCACTAACATCATACAACTCGCAAAACAGTGCTGCATCCGCTCCCAGTAAGGCTTCCACCTCTTTTTTAGACCATACATAATACTTGCCCTCTTCTCCCTCGCTGTCTGCATCAAGTGCTGTGTAATACCCACCCTCTCCATTGTACAACTCCCTGTGTACAAATTCAATGGTATGATGGATTGTTTTTTCAAATTCAGCATTAGGTTTAAAGGCGTGCGCCTCGCACAAACTCCACACTAAAAGGGCATTATCGTACAGCATTTTTTCAAAATGAGGAGCCAGCCATTCCTTATCGGTGCTATAGCGGCTGATGCCACCACCCAACTGGTCGTAAATGCCGCCACGTATCATTTTTTGCAAAGTAAAAATGGCATGATCGGCAAAAGATGCCTCACCGGAAAGATGCGCAAACTGTAGCAGGTACTGGATGGAGCCGGTTTGTAAAAACTTAGGCGGGTTACCAAAACCACCTTCTTCCCTATCTGCATTCTTTAAAATGTTTTCTGCAATTAAGCGAGCCTTTTCAGCTGTAAATGCATTTTCGTGTTGTGCAAGCAATGAAGGCTTAAAAAACAGTTGGTTCGATTTTTCCAGATGCTCCATTAACTGGTTTGCCTGGGCTTCTACTTCCTGCCTCCTGTTTACCCAATAATCATTCATGCTATACAATACGTCCATCCAGGATGCCCTGTTAAATGCTTTGGCAGGTGGAAAATACGTACCTCCATAAAAAGGTTTTGCATCAGGTGTTAAAAAAACATTCAAAGGCCAGCCGCCACTGCCGCTGATGGCCTGCACAGCGTCCATGTAAATATGGTCCAGGTCAGGCCGCTCTTCCCTGTCAATTTTTATGTTGATGAAATGCTCATTCATGTAAGCCGCCGTATCCTCATTTTCGAAGCTTTCTTTTTCCATAACATGGCACCAATGGCAGGCTGCATACCCTATACTTACCAAAATGGGTTTATCCAGTTGCTTTGCTTTTTGCAGGGCTTTTTGCCCCCATGGGTACCATAACACGGGGTTATAGGCATGCTGCAAAAGATAGGGGCTTGTTTCATGAACAAGTTCATTTGGCTTCATCATAATAAAGTTTACAGCAAAAAATAAGCAACCTTTTGGGTTGCCTTTACATTATTTCTTTTTTGGAGCATTTGCTACGAGCAGATATTTGTCGAGCGCACTAATCATACTCGGCGACTGCGGCTCAGGAGCTTTTATTTCCAGCACCAGGCCGGCATCTTCTGCCGCCTTGGATGTGTTGGTGCCAAATGCACCAAGCGTAGTTCCATTTTGTTTATAAGCAGGAAAATTTTCCAATAGACTTTTTACACCGCCTGGAGTAAACAAACAAATGATATCATACTTTCTGCCGATCACATCTTTAATGTCATTGCTCACGATGCGGTACATTACGGGAGTAGCATATTCGCAACTATGATGTTTTAACCAGTTGGTAATTTCGCTATCGAAAGATTCTGAACAAGGATAAAGAAATTTTTCATTGTCCTTGTGTTTATTGATCACATCAAATAAACTTTTATTGCTACCGTCTGCGCCGTAAAAAACTTTGCGTTTGCGGTACAGGATAAATTTCTGCAGGTATAGCGCAACGGCTTCAGTAATGCAGAAATATTTGGTATCCTGTGATACTGAAACTTTCGATTCATCGCATATCCTGAAAAAATGATCGATCGCATTCCTGCTGGTGAATATCACTGCCGAGTAAGCTGCAATATCAATCCTTTGTTTGCGGAAATCTTTGGCAGGTATACCTTCCACCACGATAAAAGGATAAAAGTCTATATCAATGTTGTGCTTTTTGGCAAGATCAAAGTAGGGAGATTTTATACCTTCCGGTGCAGGCTGGGCAATAAGTACTTTTTTAACTTTAGTGGGTGCAGATGCAATCGACATTTCGCTGTTTTTTGTCATACTTACCTCCGAAGAGAGCACAAAGTTAAAGCATTTTGTCAATATACAGCGCTATGGCCTTATAGATCACTATTATAGGTAATATTTCAAACGCAAAAATGTACAGCACAAAATGGAAACCGCTGATTTTCATTTTATGTTGTAAGGAACCATAACTCCTGATAAAACGAAAAAGCAGGAACAGCCCGATGAGGATGATGGCAATATTAATGAAAGCAGTGGCAATTGGTTTTGATGCAAACGCCAACACAACATTTACAGGTAACAAACAAATGCCCACAATTTTATTTACAAGAAACACAATGAAAGCATAACTGTCCCCTTGTGTTTTATAACCCGTAACCGCCGCCATAAATTTCAGTAAAATAAACTTGCCGGTGTATATCACGGTAAATACTGCCACACAGCCGGCAAGTAATATCCAATCCATGCCCGAATCTCCGGGATAATAGTGCCTGATGAGCAGGTACACAAATGTGCCGGCACTTAAAAAAAACAAGATGTTGAAAAACAGGGAAGGCTGTTTTGCCTGCACCAACTGATCGGTTAACTGGCTTTGCCTTAATGAGCTATTGAAGAAGACCCTGAAGAGTGTATTGAAATATTTATTGTAAAAAGTTTTAAGAATACCAAAGAAAAATAACAGGCCGGCAAGCCAGTAAAAAATACCGTTTTCATGCATCACTTTCCGGGGTTTGATGGCGGCACTGCTGGCTTGTCCTTTTGTATTCAGAAATTTATTTTCGGCCAATAATTCCTGCAACGGGCTAACCACTGCCTGAGGTTGCACAACATTGC
>CBFGLL010000080.1:0-8913 GCA_965649585.1 uncultured Chitinophagaceae bacterium
TTGGTTTGGATGTTGATCGGGTTAGACATATACCTGGTATACGGCGTTAAACATAGTGTGTTAGGTAATGGTACTGATGAGCGTAAAGGGATGAAAATGGCCCGCATCACAGGGCTTGCGCTTTGTGCTTTACTGGTAGTTGCTGGTTTGCTACACCAGTACACCGTAGGATTTGATACAGACCGCACATTAATGTATATCTCCATTATTTTTGCTGTGATACATCTTTTTGTATACGGTCGTAAACTTGGAAGATAATTTTAACCTATAATATTTAAGAGGCCGGCCTACCGGCCTCTTTTTTTTGCGTATATCGTACATTTGCCACAATTGAAAAGTTATGAGTGAAGAAAAAAGCCTGAATTTTTTAGAAGAAATCATTGAGGCAGATCTTGCTGCCGGAAAATATAAAAACATTGTTACCCGGTTTCCGCCCGAGCCTAACGGTTATCTACACATGGGGCATGCTACCAGCATCTGCCTCAATTTTGGGCTCACCAAAAAATACCCGGGTTATACCAACCTGCGGTTCGACGATACCAACCCGTTAACTGAAGAAACAGAATATGTAGAAAGTATAAAAGAAGACATCCGTTGGTTGGGCTTTGAATGGAAACATGAATTATATGCTTCTGATTATTTTGACGAGTTATACAATTTTGCCGTAAAGCTTATCAATAAAGGCTTGGCATACGTAGATGATTCTACCAGCGAAGAAATTGCGCACTTGAAAGGCACCCCTACCGAGCCCGGTAAAAACAGCCCATACAGGAACAGGAGCATCGAAGAAAACCTGGACCTGTTTGAAAGAATGAAAAACGGTGAATTTCCGGATGGTACCCGCACGTTGAGAGCAAAGATCGATATGGCGCATACCAATATGCTGATGCGTGACCCATTGCTCTACCGCATTAAACATGCGCACCATCACCGCACGGGAGATAAATGGTGTATTTACCCTATGTACGATTTTGCACATGGGCAAAGTGATTCCATAGAAAATATCACACACTCTATTTGCACACTGGAATTTGTTCCTCACCGGGAACTCTATGACTGGCTGATTGAAAAATTAGAAATATATCCTTCACATCAATACGAGTTTGCACGCCGCAACCTGAGTTATACGGTAATGAGTAAACGAAAACTCCTGCAACTGGTAAATGAAAAACATGTAAAGGGCTGGGATGATCCCCGCATGCCCACTATCAGTGGTATGCGCCGCCGTGGTTTTACGCCGGCCAGTATCCGTAAGTTCTGCGACACAGTGGGAATTGCAAAAAGAGAAAACGTGGTGGATTTTAGTTTGCTTGAATTTTGCCTGCGGGAAGATTTAAACAATACTGCATTGAGAGCCATGGCTGTACTTGATCCCCTCAAGATGATCATCAGCAATTATGAAGAAGATAAAGTGGAAGAACTCAGTAGTGAAAACGGGCCTGATGAGGCATACGGCCATCGTACGATACCTTTCAGCAAAGAGTTGTGGATAGAGCGGGAAGACTTTATGGAAGTACCTGCAAAAAAGTGGTTCAGGCTGGCACCGGGTGCCATGGTGCGATTAAAAAGTGCCTACATCGTAAGATGCGATGAATTTATTAAAGATGAAAACGGCATGATAACCGAAATACATTGCACGTATTTCCCCGAAAGCAAAAGCGGCCATGATACCAGTGGCTTGCAAACAAAGGGCGTAATACATTGGGTAAGCGCAAAACATGCGGGCATTGCAGAAGTGCGGTTATACGATCGTTTATTTAAAGTAGAAAATCCTTCGAGTGAAGAAGGAGATTTTAAAGATTATATCAATCCTGATTCATTGCAGGTGGTAAATGCATTCATTGAACCTTCTTTGAAAGATGCTACTTTGGATAAGCGATACCAGTTTTTAAGAAAAGGTTATTTCTGCCTTGATAAAGATAGTAGTGCTGATAAACTGGTATTCAACAGAACGGTAACACTTAAGGACGCCTGGGCCAAAGAAGTAAAAAAATAAAGGGACGGCGATTTTTATAATGATCATAATTTATGATCATTCGTTAGGCTGGCTCAGGTAAAACTTAGCTGATCATCCTTTTAAATTCTCCAGCATATCTTTTGTCATCAAAGCAAGATCGTATTCTGGCTTCCAGCCCCAGTCTTCGGCTGCAACAGAGTCGTCGATACTTTGCGGCCAGCTATTGGCAATGTCCTGGCGGTAATCTGGCTTATAGCTGATCTCGAACTCAGGAATATGTTTTTTAATTTCTGCAGCGATCTCTTTTGGAGAAAAACTCATGCCTGATAAATTATAAGAAGTGCGTATGTTGATCTTCTCCTTCGGTGCTTCCATTAATTCGATAGTTGCCCTGATAGCATCTGGCATATACATCATGGGTAGGTAAGTATCTTCACCTAAAAAACATTCGTATTTTTTTTCTTCCAAAGCTTCCATGTAAATTTCTACGGCGTAATCGGTGGTGCCACCGCCGGGCGCAGACTTGTAACTGATCAACCCGGGATACCTTAAACTTCTTACATCTACCCCATATTTGTTGAAATAATAATTGCACCAGAACTCACCCGCATATTTTGAAATACCATATACCGTGGTGGGCTCAATAATTGTTTTTTGCGGGCAATTTTTTTTGGGCGACGTGGGGCCAAACACTGCGATAGACGAAGGCCAGTAAACCTTAGTCAGCTTTTCTTCTTTGGCAATATCCAGCACATTCAGCAGGCTTTGCATGTTTAAATGCCAGGCCAGCGCAGGATTTTTTTCACCGGTGGCGGAAAGGATTGCTGCTAGTAAATAAATCTGGGTGATGCCCTGCCTTATCACCTGTACATGCAACATTTCCTTATTCATCACATCCAGCGAAACATAGGGACCGGTGCCGTGCAACAGAGGATTTTCTTCCCGCAGGTCAGATGCTACTACATTGTTGTTACCATATAATTTGCGCAGGGCCAATGTGAGCTCAACGCCGATCTGGCCTGATGCACCTATGACAAGAATTTTTTCTTTTACCATGATCATTACTTAGGATAGACCGCAAAAATAAAGACGAAACCACAAAGTAGTTCAGCTATTTAAAACATATACAAGTTTACAATTGCGTTGCCGCCACTAGTTTAAAATACCATCGTTTTGTAACCTGACCAATCCTTGTTAAAACAAAGAAATGCTGCGGGGTAACCTGCTTCAATTTTCCCCAACAGCTTTTCCATCTGGAGTGCCTCGGCCACAAATGTGCTGGCCATTTGTAATGCCAACTGTCGGGGTATGTGCACATGTTGTTCGGCATTCATCACTGCTTCTACCATGGAGATAGCTGCGCCGGCAAGGTTTCCTTCTTCATTCCTGTAAAACCCGTCCACTAACCGGCCATTAATTAAACCCGATTGGAAAACCTGTTTTTTCCTTCCTAAAAATGCGGCATCACTTAACAGGATCATCTTATGCTTTTTAATTGCAAAGGCAATACGGGCTGCAGCATAATGGCAGTGTGCCCCATCAAGGATCACCGGCGTAAATACCTCTTTTGTTTCAAGCGCAGCACCTACTAAACCCGGCTCCCGGTGCAGGAATTGTGTCATGGCATTAAAAAGATGCGTTACCATGTGGATCCCTTTGCCGAAATAATGCTTTGCCTGCTCATACCCTATTGTGCTATGACCGATAGATAACCTGATCCCGGATGACAATAACATATCCAGCTGCTGATCAGTAAACACCTCTGGAGCAATGGTCATTAGTTGAATCACATCCCTGCCATGAAAAATGATCTCTTCTAATTCTTCATTGGTAGGTTTGCGAATAATGTCTGCGCTGTGCGCCCCTTTTTTGTCGGGATGAATGAACGGGCCTTCCAGGTGGAGCCCCAGCACATGAGGATGTTTGAGCCCATAATGTTTTACCAACTCAATCGCTTCTAAAATTTTTTCCCTGGGCGATGAGATCAAACAAGGCAACACATGCGTAGCGCCATGTTTCAGGCTGCTGTAATAAAGATTATCCAGCGCTTCTATGGAGAGGTTATCAGAAAAATATAATTCTTCCCCACCGTTTAACTGTATATCGATGAGGCCTGGCGCAATATTCCAACCTTCCAGGTCAATAGTTTTTACACCTGCCGGAATAGATTCAAGGACTGAAATTATTTTTCCGTCTTCAATTAAAATGGAAGCATTTTTTGTAATGCTGTCGCCGGTATAAATGCAGCAATTACTGATGGCTATTTTGTTCAATGCACGGTGAATTTTAACTGCGACTAAGGTACGAACACAGGGAGCATTATTTGGCAAATGGATAACCAGCAAGTATATTTTCCTTACGCTGTAAGTCTTCCAACAGTGCAAGTTGATTCAATGCCCGGCTAAGATTGTGGCCCGGGTATTTTGTGGAGTAATAAATGTCATCAAAAAGATAGTCGGTTGCAAAACGCAAGGCCTGCATGTAAATCATAAAGCGCCCGGCATAAAAAAATGCTGATTTTTCGCTAGCTGTTAACTCATCCCCCATCTCGCTTAGATAACCGTCTACAATAGCTCTATAAATTTCTACCCTCACCTTTATTAGCGATAAATTTGTTGCTTCTTCCGAAGCCGGGCTCAGGTAAGTACGCATCATATCGCCTACATCGCTTATTATGTACCCGGGCATTACCGTATCGAGGTCAATTACACATAAGCCTTTATCGCTGGCGTCAAACAACACATTGCTTATTTTGGTATCGTGGTGCATCACTCTTCGTTTAAACTGGTCATTTTGTACCAGGCTGGCATAGGTTTTCACGATAGGATCCAGTTCCAGCAGGCGATCAACAAGTTGGCGGCAGTTGGCAAGCCTCCGCTGGTTGCCGTTAGCCACCGCTGCTACAAATTCCTCATAGCGTTTTTCAAGGTTATGAAAACCCGGAATTGTTTCTGACAAACTGTTTAAATCAACATGTGTAAGCTGAGATGTGAATTTTGCAAACTGCGCCGCGGCTTCATATGCCTGGGCGGCACTTTGTACAAAATCGACGGAATGAGAACCTTTTACGAAAGGAAAAAGACGGTAATACTCGTCATTTATACATGTCATCGTTTCCCCGCAACTGTTAGACAACGGTGAAACAAATAATCCCTGGGGATACCTTGTTTTAAAGGCGGAAGAAATTAAACGAATATTGTGATCGATCTTTAAAGGATCCTTAAAAACAGCCTTGTTGATTTTTTGAAGGATAAATTCTTTTCCTCCAAGGGTTAACAGCCAGGTATGATTGATCAACCCTGTTCCGTAAGGCCGCAGTTGGGCTTCGGCTATATCAATTTGGTAAGCATCCAGTATTTCTTTCATACTGGTCAATTTAAAATTGATCATGCAGCGCAAATACTGGTTTTCGATACATCCAGTTTCCGCCGGTGAAGTCGGGAAAGTCAATAGTTTCGTTACCCAGTTCAATCGACGATTCACTCAGTGGCGTAATGGCACTCCATGCGGCTGCATCGTACACGTCCATTTGGGGGGCAATATTTCGTTTGATGGATTCTATAAAATTATGGATCACAAAAAAGTCCATTCCACCGTGGCCGGCTCCTTCTGTTTCAGTACTCCATTTTGCCCACAAGGGGTGATCGTATTTATCAAACCAATCTTTTGCCGCATCCCATTGGTGCGGTTTTGATTTTCCTTCCACATGAATTCCTTTGGCTACATCCATCCATAGTCCATTGGTGCCCTGCACCCTGAACCCTAAAGAATAAGGTCTCGGTAAACTGGTGTCATGTTGCAGCAGGATGGTTTCCCCATTTACACATTTAATATTGGTAGTAACAATATCACCCAGTTTAAATTTCACTTTTGCACTGGGATGATCGGGACCGCAATGCTCTCTTACATATTCATTAAGGCCGAGTGCCTTTGAAGAAAATGAACAAAGATTAATAAACCTGTTACCCCTGTTGATATTAATATAATGCGCAATTGGCCCTATTCCATGCGTGGGATACAGGTCACCGTTACGATGGATGGCATGTTCTGTTCTCCACCGGGCTTCCGTCCAGCCCCGTTCTCCAAACTCACATCCGCCGCCATATGCCTGCTTACCATCATTAAATTTCACTTCACGCAGGTCATGCTGGTAGCCACCCTGCAAATGCACCAGTTCTCCAAAAATGCCCTGGCGTACCATGTTTAGTACGGCCATTACATCCCTTCGGTAACACACATTTTCCAGCATCATCACATGGGCCCTGTGTTTTTCAGAAGCTTTTACCACATCCCAGTGATCCTGTAAAGTGATCCCAAGTATTACTTCTGTTCCAATATATTTAATACCACTTTCCACAGATGTAACAATCATTTCTTTATGCCATTCCCATGGTGTTGAAATGATCACGCCGTCAATACCGCCCTTGATCTCCAAGATTTTTTTCCAGGCATAGTTGTCGCCGCTGTAAATAGCCGGCATCTTTTTTCCTGATTTTCTGATCATCGTTTTACTCGTAGTGAGCATTTTGTCATCGATATCACAAATGGCAACTATATCAACATCGTTTCTGCGAAGCAGCAAATCCAAGTGGTTTTGCCCACGTAACCCAACCCCGATGAGTGCGATCTTAATTTTTTGATCCTTTGCCTGGCCAAAAATTTGTGATGAGGCAGCGATGGCGGCTGCTGCCATCGCTGAATTCTTAATAAAGGTTTTTCTCTGCATCTGGAATATTAAAGCGGCTAATGAAATTATGGTGAGTTGAAATTACCGCTAATTTACCGGCTGCGCACATGCAAACGGTTGTGCAATTAAATGTAGGTAATCAGGATTTACCAGGCTGCACCAGGGAAGCTTTTATCTCCCTCACAATGGGCTCACTACCTGCCGCCGCACCAGTATTTTTTTTATCTATGATCTCCATTAAAATTTGCATAGCCGCTGTACCTTGCTGGTAGGGATATTGTTCAATAGAAACCATGGGCGGGTGAGCTGTGTAAGCTGTGATGGGCAGGTTAGCATAACTGCCAAAGGCAATGTCTTTATTCACTTTTATCTTTTTGTGCAAGGCATATTGAATGGCATCCATATGCACATACTCATTGAATGTGATGATGGCATTGGGAATTTTTTTCGGATTAGATAATAATCTTTCCATAGCAGCATAGGTACCCTCTTTGGAAAGATCTGTGTTTTCAAACAACTGCATATCTACCTTCAACTTTTTGGACGAAACTCCTTCGATGAATCCTTTCAATCGCTCCTTGCTTGCATTCATTTTATCTGGCCCGTTAATAAAAGCGATCTTTTTAAAATTATGGGTTATAAACCATTTCACCATTTCAATGGTGGCATCATATAAGTTGCAGGAAACCTTATTGGTGTTACGTAAAGGAGATACCCTGTCGAAAAAAACTACGGGTATATCATATTTTTCGAGGGCAAGTATATGTGAATAATCTGTTGTTGTTTTTGAAACGGAGATGATCAACCCATCTACTCTCTGCTTGCGCATCGTTTCTACTATCTGCCTTTCCCGCTCTGCATCATCAAAACTTTGCCCAAAAAGGATGGTGTAATGTTGTTCCATCGCTTCATCTTCGATACCGCTGATGGCCTGCGAAAAAAATTCTTCCCTGATATTCGGGATCAGCACTCCAATTACAAATGTTTTTTTCTGTTTAAAAAAAATAGCCTGCTGATTTGGCTCATACCCCAGTTCTGCTGCCAGGGCCTTCACTCTTTGTTTTGTGTGCAGGCCTATGCGGGGGTGATCACTCAAAGCCCTGGACACAGTGGAAACAGAAACATTCAGTTGTTTAGCGATCTCTTTTATAGTAGGCAACTTAGCTGGCTCCATTGTTATAATTAAAGATTACAAAGTAAACATAAATGGGATGCGGAAAATAAAAAAAGGCTGCTCCTTTTCGGAAGCAACCTTTTGTGGAGCCGACCGGACTCGAACCGGTGTCCAAACAAATTCACCGTAAGCTTTCTACATGTTTATTTATGTATTATTTGTCGGAACCCAGCAGGAACATAACAAACCAACCGGGTTCTTAGAAGAATAGTCTTAGGCAATGGTCACATCATTCCATTGCAGCATCCTGTATTTGTTTTGAGTCGGCGGCGGCACCTGGAAACAGGCTATCCTGTGCGGCGGCCCGAATGACTAACTAATCACTGATTAGGCAGCCATGGCATACTGTGTATTGCCATTTAAAGTTTTCGTATTCATATTAAACTGCTAATTACGCAACGCAGTACATGCTTACACCTACAAAGAACTTTGCTGTCAAAACCAAAACGGCCCCATACTGATGGTTCAAAGACTTGCCTTGAAAAAACAGGCAACAAAAATACAAAGGAAATTCTGGATGAAACGGAGTTTTAACTAAACCAATGGCAATTAAGCCACGCAGAAAGCAAATATCTTTGCGACATGCCTACAACAGCGCCCCGGTCATTCTATCATCATCAGGTTCAGTCGCTTGAAGAAACTCATCAAAAATTAGTTAAAAAAAGAAACCTGCTTGCCTGGGGCAGGTTTGCCTGCATTGTTGCTGTAACTGGCATCGTCTATTTCTTTTCCGGCAATTGGACAATTGCTGCACCTGCTATTATAGCGCTGCTGGTAATTTTTCGATGGCTCATATTAAAAGACCTGGGCAATAAAGAAGCTATCAGCCACAACCGTCATTTATTTTCTATAAATAAAGATGAATTGAAGGCACTTGATCATGAGTTTGCCCAGTTTGATGGCGGCATTCAATACCAGCCACATGATCATTATTATGCGGGAGATCTCGATATTTTTGGAGAAGCCTCCCTGTTCCAGTTCTGCAACAGGACCGTTTCCGGGATGGGTGCTGATCAACTGGCAGAATGGTTATTGGAGCCAGCGCATGCCACAGCAATTGAAGAACGGCAACATGCAGTTCGTGAATTATCTAAC
>CBFGLL010000081.1:0-8893 GCA_965649585.1 uncultured Chitinophagaceae bacterium
CCTTGATGTGGCGGCCAACTATCATCCCCAACTGGGATTTTCGCCGGGCATTTTATTGCTTGTAAACTTTAAGAAAGAAAAGCAATGAGGTGTACCTTTTTTTTATGGTTGCTGCTAACGGGGATTGTAGCGCAGGCGCAGGTGCCTGAACCCGAGCCCACCACTACAGCCGAACAGCAGCTGGAAAACATCACAGAAAATAATGAAGACCTGGAAACGGAAGATGACAGTTACCTGCAGGAGCTGAGCCAGTTTTTAAGAGATCCTTTGAATCTTAACAAGGCGGATGAAAGTGACTTGAAAAATTTGCGCATCATTACACCGATGCAGATTCAGTACCTGTTAAATTATCGTGGTGTGCTGGGGCCTCTGATCAGTATTTATGAGCTGCAGGCAGTGCCTGGCTGGGATATGGCTACGATCCAAAAACTTCGTCCTTACGTTACTGTTAGTAACAATCAAACTGCAGTAGAAGCATTATCGGAGCGGCTCCGCGGTGGCGATAACAGTATACTGGTGAGAACGATACAGGTACTCGAAAAGTCGAGGGGATACCTGCTTGATTCCAGCATGGCCACTAACTTTTATCCCGGATCGCCCCAACGCCTTTTTTTCAGGTATAAGTACCAGTTCAAAAATTTGTTACAATATGGTGTGCTGGCAGAAAAAGATGCGGGTGAAGAATTTTTCAAGGGTTCGCAGAAACAGGGATTTGACTTTTACTCCGCACATTTTTTCGCAAGAAATATTGGCAAAGTAAAAGCATTGGCATTGGGCGATTTCACCGTAAACATGGGGCAGGGCCTCACTTCGTGGATGACGCTTGCCTTTAAAAAAGGGCCCGACATCACAGCAATCAAAAGACAAGCGCCCACTTTGAAACCATACAATTCTGCAGGTGAAATATTTTTTCACAGGGGCGTGGGAATTACGGTAGGCAACAACAAGTGGGAAACCACTTTATTTGGGTCTTACAGAAAACTCGACGCCAATTTTGTAAGTGATACCAGCAACAGCCAGGATGATTTTATTTCATCTCTGCAAACTTCTGGTTTACACAGAACCAACAGCGAAGTAGCCGACAAGGGAATACAGCGCCAGCTTGCGTTTGGAGGTAATGTAAAATACCGCTTTGATCGGTTACGGGTAGGCGCTAATGCTGTACAATACAATTTAAAATATCCATTAGTAAAGGCAAATGATCCTTACAACTATTACGCATTGAGCGGACATAATTTTGGTAATTACAGCCTGGATTATTCTTATACATTTCGCAACCTTCATTTTTTTGGAGAGGCTGCTATTACCAATAAATCTTACACCGCTTTTGTAAATGGATTATTATTGAGCGTGGCATCCAATGTAGACATGAGTGTGTTGTATCGCAATATTTCCAAAGGCTATCAATCCCTGTACACAAGCGCATTTACAGAGAGCACTTTTCCAACCAACGAAAAAGGTCTATTTACCGGCATCAGCATAAAACCCAATACTGTCTGGCGTATTGATGCCTATGCAGATATTTACCGGTTTCCCTGGCTGAAGTTCAGGGTGAATGCACCCAGTGAAGGCAAGGATTATTTTGTGCAGGTAAACTACAAACCCAACAGGGAGTTTGAAATTTATTCCCGGTTTAAGGCAGAGGCTAAATCCATAAATTTCAATCCTGCAAGTTTGCCCATGAGCCCGGTTGTACAGCAGCCCCGCAAGAATTGGCGTACCCACCTGAGCTACAAAATCAATCGTAGTTTTACTATCCGCAACCGGGTAGAAATGATCTGGTTTGATAAAAAAGGGGAGGCGGCTTCGGAAGGCTTCCTTTTTTACACCGATTTTTTCTACAAACCAATGATGAAGCCTTTCTCGGGCAATATCCGGCTGCTGTATTTTGAAACAGACGATTATAACAGCCGGCTTTACGCCTATGAAAACGACATGTTGTACAACTATAGCATACCGGTTTTATATGAAAAAGGCTATCGTTATTACCTGAATATCAACTATGATTTCTCCAAAAAGCTCCAGGTGTGGGCAAAATGGGCCCAGTTTTTTTACCCTGACAGGGAAGAGATAGGATCGGGGCTGGATCTTATCGAAGGCCGGAGAAGAACCGAGTTAAAACTGCAGTTGATGTATAAATTTTAACATTTTTTGAAGGCAATGCAGCATAAAAACCTAAGGTTTTGTCTATTCAGGGTTCAGGGACATATTAGGTTAAAAAAAATTTAACGTTTTCTTCACCTAATAGTAAAATCCCCTATTTTTACAATTCAACAAATTTTAACTAATCGCACATGAGAAGATTCTTTTCACTGTTCACAATGATGATGCTAGTATCAGTATTGTCATTTGCTCAAAGCCGGGTGGTGACCGGCAAGGTGGTCGATGCAAGCGGCAAACCTGTTCCGTTCGCTTCTGTGGTAGTAAGAGGAGGCGGCGGTGTACAAACCGATGCAAACGGAGAATACCAGATCAGGGTTAACCCGGGGGATGTTTTATTGATTTCTCAAACTTCTTACGAAGAAGTGAGCATTCCTGTTGGTTCATTATCTAACATCAACACTACGTTGAAACTAAAGGATAACACCATTGCGGAAGTAGTTGTTACAAGTGCATTCAACACCAAGCGTACAGCCAGGAGTGTTGCATCTAATGTGCAAAACGTAAGCGCTGAGCAGTTGAATACCGTAAGGGCCCAAAACGTAAACAATGCCATTGCTGGTAAAGTTGCCGGTGCCCAGGTTCGTAGCCAGTCTGCTGCTGCTTTAGGTCGTGAAACTGCGGTTCGTCTTCGTGGTGAAAACTCGCTGACACAAGGTGGTAGTGGCGCATTGTATGTTGTTGATGGTACCATCATGCCAAGTGCAAATGATATCAATCCAGATGATGTAGAAGACCTTACAGTATTGCAAGGTCCTGCTGCAACGGCCCTTTTTGGTCCTGATGGTGCTAATGGAGCTATCGTAATCAATACCAAAAGAGCACGTAAGGGCCAACAGGGTATTGGTGTAGAATTAAACAGTGCTATTGTTTTCGATAAAATTTATGTTACTCCAAACTACCAGAATTCTTATGCTGGTGGTGGTAATGGCGATCTTCAGTTGTATACATGGCAGCCAGGTCAACCGGAAGAGTGGAAAGCTTTGGATGGTAAATATTATCATGACTATTCTGATGATGCCAGTTGGGGTCCAAGAATGGTAGGCCAGGAATATATTCCATGGTATGCGTGGTACGGTGGTCATGAAGGTTCTTTCAAGACTGCTGCATTAACGCCTCAGCCTAACAACGCCCGTGATTTCTATAACACAGGTGTTACGGCTACCAATAACGTTAACTTTTCAAAGGCTGGAGACGCTTTCACTTTGAGGGCTTCTTACACTAACCTTGATGTAAAAGGTTTAATACCAAACAGCTATTTGAAGCGTCACACATTTAACGCAAATTTTAGTATTGATTTAGGTTCAAAATGGACATTAGGTACTAATTTCAACTACATCAATCAAAATTCAAATACAGAGAACAACGACGGATACTCTAACCAATCAACTGGTTCATTTAACCAGTGGTTCCACAGAGATCTGGATATAAACAAGATGAGAGAACTTCGTGGTTTGCGTACTCCTGAAGGTATTTATGCCAGCTGGAACAAAGCGAATCCAGGTGCATACAATCCTGCTAATCCAAAGTCTTTCTACGGTGGTAACTACTGGATGAATCCATATAGCTACTTTGATTTGATTACAAATGATAACCAAAGAGATCGTTTGTTCGGTGATGCCTCTATCACTTATAAATTCAACAATGATTTAAGGCTGAAAGGTACTTATCGTAAGCAGCAGTTATCAACTACCAGCTCTACTATTTATCCTACAGAATTGGAGATCAGTAACAACCAAACAAGTTTCAACCCATGGGAAGGAACCGGTTTAGCTGGCTATGGTGTGAGTAACAGCTTTAGCAACCGCCAGAACTACGAATTATTGGCTACTTATGGCAAAAAAGTTCGGGATTTCCAGATCAATGCAAATGCAGGTATAGATATCTTGAAAACAAAAGCAACCGGTAGTGGCCAGAATACTATGGGCGGTATCAACGTACCAGGTTTATACTCTTTAAGCAATTCAAAAAATGATATTGCTTACAGTCAAACTTATCAAACCTTTACAAGGAGAGGTGTTTTTGCCCGTGCTGACGTAGGATACAAAAACATGTTGTTTGCTGAAGGTACTTTGCGTGAAGACTGGACCTCTGCTGAGCCAGTTGGTCACTCAATCCCAACTCACTCATATGGTGTATCATTTGTATTCAGTGAGTTGATCAAGGATAAGTCTATTTTATCTTATGGTAAAATCAGGGGTTCTGCCGGTAAAACATTATTATCACTTGTACCATACGAGTTGAACGTTTTGTATGCGCCTGCTGCTCAACAATTCAACGGAAACTTCCTTATGACCGAACCAGGAAGTATTCCTGATCCAAACCTGGTAGGTGCAACTGCTGATGAAAAAGAAATTGGTATCGAAACCCGTTTCTTAAGAAATCGCATTGGTTTTGACTTCACATATTGGGATAGAACCAACAAAGATTTCCCTGTGGGTGTGAGTGTACCAGGTGCTTCTGGTTTAAGTTCTATTCGATTGAATGCTGGCGAAGTTGCTAAAAAAGGTATTGAAGCTAAATTGTTCCTTGAGCCATTCAGGAAAAAGAATTTTGGATGGACTATCAATGCTAATTATGGTCAGCTGATCAGGAATGAAGTAGTAGAAATTGCCCCTGGTATCGACAGGTTGGTTGTTTCTTCAGGTGCATTCTCTGGTAGTTCTGCCGCTTATACTGTAAGTAGAGTAGGTGAAACATGGGGTCAAATGTTTGGTGGTGGCATTAAGCGTGATGAAGCTACCGGCATGCCTTTGTTGACTGCTGATGGTTTCTTCATTAAAGAAGACAACGTGAGCTTTGGTAGCGTACTTCCTAAATATACCGGTGGTGTTCAAAATACGTTCACTTTGTTTAAGAACTTCACTATCGCTGCTAATATCGACTTCCAGTCTGGCGGTAAATTCTTCTCCCTGTCTGACCACTGGGGTACTTACTCTGGTTTAACTGCTAAAACAGCCACTTTGAATGATAAAGGAAACTCTATTCGTGATGCAGTAGCTGATGGTGGTGGTGTGCATGTATTTGGTATTGACCAAACTACGGGCAGAGAAGTTGATTATTATGTTGAAGCACAGGATTACTGGCACCAGTTCAGGGGTAGCAATATTTCTGAAGTGTTTATTCACGACCTTACTTTCGTAAAATTGAGAGAGTTAAGCGTTGGTTACAAATTGCCGGTAGAGAGAATGGGTATCAACAAGTTTGTAAAAAATGCGACATTCTCAGTAATTGCCCGCAATCCATGGTTGATCTATACTAAAACCAAAGATTTTGATCCTTCTGAAGTATCAAGCGTATTTGGTGAAGATGGTCAGTTGCCTGGTACAAGATCAATGGGTTTCAATCTTAGAATCGGATTCTAATTTTAAAAGACAATTAAACAGAATAATATGAAAAATAAAATTTTTAAATCGGCTTTAGCTGTTGCAACCGGTGGATTCCTGCTGCTGAGTTCAGGCTGTAAAAAGCTGGAGGACTTTGGAGACACTAACGTGAATCCATTGGGTTCTACAGATCCTATTACTGCAGCGTTACTTACTAACGTTGAGTCGCAGCTGGGTGCACTTGCGCAGTCTATCAGGCCGGCATTATATGTTCAGTATATTTCAGAAACGCAGTACACTGAAACATCATTATACCAGGAGCCTAAACTCGACTTTGGTGGCACTTATTCAGGTCCAATGTATGATTTGCAATCGATCATTAACAGGAACAGTGGGCCGGATGCTGCTAAGTATGCAGTTTCTGGTTCAGCTGGAAACCAAATTGCTGTAGCAATGATCCTGAAGACTTATATTATGTGGACGATTACCGATCGTTGGGGTGATGCTCCATATTCTGAAGCATTACAAGGTGCTGCTAATTTCTTCCCTAAGTATGATACACAGGAAGAAATCTACAACAAAATGCTTGCTGACCTTAAAACTGCCATCACAACTTTTGATGGTGGCCTTCCGGTAAGAGGAGATATTTTGTATGGTGGTGATGCCGCCAAGTGGAAGAAGTTTGCTAATACATTGCGTATGCAAATTGCGCAACGTTTGAGCAATAAAGTGCCTACACTGGCAGCTTCTGAATTTGCACTTGCTGCAACAGATCCAGCAGGTATCATCACATCAAACGCAGATAACATGGTAAGTGATTATCCTGGAGGTGCTGCTTATCGCCACCCATGGTATGATGTTTACAATGGTCGTTCTGATTATGCCTTGTCTAAAACATTAGGTGATATCTTAACCAACATGGCTGATAATCGTCGTACTGCTTACGGTACTGGCGGTCAAACCTTCCCTTATGGTTTGGAAAGACCACAAGCAGAAGCTTTCGCAAGTTCTACAGGGGGCAACTATTCACGTGTACTTGCTGCAGACAAAAGAACTGAAAGTTCTGACGTAGTGATCTCAAGTGCGGCGTATTCTTTGCTTACCCTTGCAGAAGGAATGGAAAGGGGTTGGGTGCCCGCGGGTACTGCCGGCTTCGGAAGTGCAAAAGCAGCATATGATGCAGGTATTACTGCCTCATTTGCCCAGTGGGGTGTTTCCGGTGCAGCAGCTTATATCGCTTCATCACAGGCAAACTACAACTCGGGAACAGGGGGTGGAACAGGTGTGGGTGTAAATACTTACAATTCGATACCTGCATCAAGCAACGCTGTTACTACTACTCCTTTGCAGCGCATCTGGTTGCAGAAGTACCTCGCTTTATTCCCTGATGGTATCCAGGCATGGAGTGAGTGGAGGAGAACTGGTTTCCCCGAAATTAAACCAACGGCTTTTGCTTTGAATGCTGGATCTAATTACCAGATTCCAACAAGGTATGTTTACGGACCAAACGAATACAGCCTGGCTTCAGAACAATTACAGGAAGCTATTGACAGGTTACCTTTAGGTGACGTAATGCATGAGTTGGTATGGTGGGACAGGCCATAAACTGAACATAGGAACTTACGATTAAAAAATAAATAAATACACAATTATGAAAATTTCAAAATACGCTAAACAGTTAGCCGCTTTTGTTGCCGTGGGTGCCCTGATAGTTTCCTGCGACAAAGTTGACACGCCCGAGCCTTTGGGTGATGACGGACAAACTGTTGTAAAATTAGTGGGTGGCGGCGATCCTGGCTCCAGGCTGGTATCGGTGGATTTTGCTCCTGTGCCCATCACTATTGTTGCAGCAGACCTGCGCAGGGATGTGCCAAGCACTGCAGAAATGAACCGGACAATGAACGTAACCATTAAAGACGATACTGCTGCTTTAAGAGCTTACAATCCAAACCTGGTTTATCTGCCATCTTCATTCTATACAATTGACCCGGCTACTCCTAAAGTAGGTGGTGATGGTGGTACTTTCAATATTACCATGAACCCGGGTGAATTGGCTAAACCAATCAGGATCACCATTCCTGATGCAACAGTGATGGATGTAAGTACTAAATATGGTCTTGCTTTTACCATTACCGGCGCTGATGCTGATGGCGTAATTTCATGGGCAAGAACAATTGTGGTAGAAATTGGTGCTAAAAATAAATATGACGGTCGTTACCTGTTGAAAGGAAATCATACCCGTTCGCCATACACCTTCCCTTACGAAGAGGAAATGGATATGGTTACTACCGGTGCAAATTCAGTTAGGTTCTTCTTCAACGCCGCTGGCGATTGGGGTCATCCAATAGGAACTGCTACAGGAACTAGCTGGTATGGACCTACTATGTCGCCATCTATAGAATTTAACCCTTCTACAGACCTGGCTACTAATATTTTCCAGACTCCACCGAATACTACTCCTATCTTCATGCATACTTCGCCAACTTTGATCAGCAGGTATGATGAGAATACTAAAACCATCTATGCATATTTCTATTATGTAACAGGTGCAGGACAGGATTTTTCTAATCGTGGATGGCTTGATACTTTAACCTACATTGGTCCAACACCATAAGCCAGGTTTAAAATAAACACTTTAAAATGCTCCCTTTTACTGGGAGCATTTTATTTTTACAAAAACAAAACATTCATTATGAATAATCAGGATAATCAGCCGAACCAGGTGAATATTGTAATCACGGAAGAAATAGCAGAGGGAACTTATGCTAACCTTGCCATCATTACACACAGCCATGCAGAATTTGTAATTGATTTTGTAAACGTAATGCCGGGAGCACCCAAAAGCAAAGTGAAAAGCCGCATTATACTCACGCCCTTTCATGCCAAACGTTTTATGCGTGCCATCAATGAAAACGTGCAAAAGTTTGAAGATGCCAATGGCACCATACAGGATATGGAATCGGTAGAAATTCCTTTCAATTTTGGCGGGCCTGCAGCACAGGCATAGGATTACATCATGCCGGAATCTGCAAAACTAAAATAGCCTTCGTTACTCACAATAATGTGGTCTAGGATCTTTATGTCCATCAGGGCAGCCGCCTGTTTAATTTTCTGGGTAAGCTGTTCGTCGGCTATACTGGGTTTTAAGCTCCCGCTAGGATGATTATGACTAAGGATGATGGATGTAGCACCTTCTTCCAATGCTGTTTTAAGAATGATCCTGGGATCTGCCACCGTGCCAGTGATACCGCCGGTGCTGATGATTTTGTGGGATAATAATTTATTAGATTGATTAAGATATACCGCCACGAACTGCTCGTGGCTTTTATCTTTCAATAAAGCTTTTAAAAAACCAGCGATATCAGTACTGGATCGGAAAAATATTTTTTCGGCGCTGCTGCTTCCTT
>CBFGLL010000082.1:0-8836 GCA_965649585.1 uncultured Chitinophagaceae bacterium
TTAAAGTATTGTATGCTATTGATCGAGGACATACCAAGTAACTGTAGGATAGTTGACTAAAACTGAAGGTTAATAAAAACCACCGCCCTCCATATCCACCTGATACGGGATCCTATACGTGATATGGTTCCCTATCACCATATCACCCGGCGATCTTGGAGTGGCTATCCTGGTCCTGAGGAAAAATTCGAAACTGTCCCCGTTTCTGAAAATGACTTCCCCCTGGTTACCTCCAGCCATTGTTTTTTCGCCATTGTTATAAACGAAATATTTTGAAACAGTAATCCCGTTGCTGGTGGTAAGGTAAATATCCTTCCTGCTCAAACCCGTTGTCATGGTGTTTTCAGTAAATGCTGTAATCGAAGGCTGGTTATTCTTAAATTCTTCAAAACTGAGGTAAATTCCTTTATTGATTTTTGCGGCTTTTAAAACAGGGATTTCAAATCTTGTATTATTTGCGGCAATTATTTCGGCCAGTGATTTTTTATTTCTTTCATCGAAAACTTTCATCGCTCCCTCGTAACTGAATTGTGAAAGAAAATGGCGCAAAATACTATGAATATTTTCTTCTACGCCAACCTTGTTGTTTTCATGGTTGAATAATTTCGCAATGGGCTGGTCATTCTTTATTAAAGTATCAATTCTTCGGAAGGGTAAATATTCATTCCCTTTAAAGAGGTAGAGTTCCCATTTGGCATGTAAACTCATGGGCAAAGCGTAGGAACTGCTGGTTTTCGATTTTTCGTAATTGAGAGGTGCGGACAAACTGATCCAGAATTTTTTCACCACGATCAGTAAATTCAAGCTATCGGAATTGCTCAGCCCGGTAGAAAACTGAAAGTAGTTTTCAAGGCCTGCAGCCAGGCCGGTTTCCAAATTAAGTTTTCTTGTCAACGACCCTTGTACTGTTATAAAGCCAATTTTAGTAGTATCAAATCTTGCATCTATAACTTTTACTTGCGAAAACGGTAACGAAAGTGATTGTGCAGCCTCCTTTGGATTTAGCCTGTAAGTTTTTTCAGCTAAGTTTCCCGGGTTGGCCCTATCCGTCTTATCCTGCGCAGCCGATGACAGCGTGAAAAGAATTGGCAAAATGATTACTGCAATAAGTTTCATAGAGTGGTAAAAATATAAAGCTTAGTCTGGTCGTTTTGTAGGTGCATCATTTGTGGTGCTGGCAGTTGCTTTACCCACCGTCTTCATTTGAATAATATCCACCAAAAACGAAAAGCCCATTGCAAAATAAATATACCCTTTTGGAATTTTTACTTCAAAGCCTTCGGCCACCAACGCAAAACCGATCAACATTAAAAAGCAAAGGGCAAGTACTTTGAATGACGGATGCTTGCTGATAAAATCGCTGATAGGTTTAGCTGCAATCAGCATGATGATTACCGTTACAATTACAGCCGTGTACATGATCCAGAGCTCGTTTACCATACCCACTGCGGTAATAATGGAATCAATGGAGAATACAAGGTCCAGGATAATGATCTCTCCTAAAAACCTTTTGAAGGAACCCGTTTTCATTTTCTCCGGCGAATGAGGATCAGGTTGTTCCGTTTTATGGTAAATTTCCTTGGTGGCTTTGTATAGTAAAAAGATACCACCTGCTATAAGGATAAGTTCCTTCCCGGTAAATCCTTTATCCCAAACCACGAAAAGTTCCCTGTCTAATTTTAAGATCCAGGAGATAAGTGCCAGTAGTGCCAGGCGCATCAGCATCGCCAGGCCAATTCCCCAAAGCCTTAGTTTGCCTCTTTGCTCCGGCGGTAATTTATCGGCAAGAATAGAAATGAAAATGATATTGTCGATACCCAGTACTACTTCAAGCGCAATAAGGGTTAAAAGAGGAATAATTGCTTCTGCCATTGTTCAGTTGTTATTTTAATTTAGTTTCCGGGTATTTTTTCTTTACCCACTTCATGCTTGATTTTATCAGTTTTACTAATACCTTCTGGTCAATATCTTCCAGCTTTTTTGCCCAGATACAACCTTTACCCATTTTAAATTTCCCCAACTCTTTCAACATCTCTTTCTGATCCTCTCCGCCCGAATATACATACAAGGATATGGCAGCTTTCCGTGGAGAAAATCCTACGATCGGCCAGTCGCCTTCCTGGCTGCTCCGCTCAGATTTATAGTGGTATACACCAAACCCGACAATACTCGGCCCCCACATTTTTGCCGGGAAACCAGTCGTTTTTTCCATCAACTTCACCAGTTCAAACGCATCTTTTCGTTTTTGTTCCGAGTCGGCAAAGCTATTGATGAAATCGCTAACATTTGCCTCATGAACGGTAGTTTTTATTGCGGCCATAGTTGTACTGTTATATTTGTAAAATACACAATTTTCTATCGTTAACTATTTTTTGGGTGGGAACGGGGTTTGTTTTGATACTTAGTTTTTATCGTCCGAAATATTCGCCTTATCTTTGCATGACCTCTAGGATATTTCAGATCATTTCCTCCCGGTCATATTTTATTTTCTTATCATTATTGTTACAAAATTTGCCCGAAAACTCAGCTATGAAAGAGTTTTTATGCAGATTTTTTGTTTTATATAAATTGAAAAACTAAATGGCCAAGTTCATCTTTGTAACCGGTGGTGTTACATCTTCATTAGGTAAGGGTATTATTGCAGCATCCCTGGCAAAACTCCTCCAGAGTCGTGGTTTAAAAGTTACCATTCAAAAGTTTGACCCTTATATCAACGTTGATCCCGGTACATTAAATCCTTATGAACATGGCGAATGTTATGTTACAGATGATGGTGCCGAAACCGACCTGGACCTTGGCCATTACGAGCGTTTTTTAAACACACCTACTTCACAGGCCAACAATGTAACCACCGGCCGCATTTACCAAACCGTAATTCAAAAAGAAAGAGAAGGAGAATACCTGGGCAAAACAGTGCAGGTAGTACCACATATTACAGATGAAATCAAACGCCGCATGCTGTTGCTGGGCGAGCAAGGTTACGATATTGTAATAACAGAACTCGGCGGCACAGTGGGCGATATTGAGAGTTTACCATTTGTAGAAGCAGTGCGCCAGTTGCAGTGGGAAATGCCTGAAGAAGATTGCCTGGTAGTGCACCTTACGCTTATTCCATATTTAAGCGCTGCTAAAGAACTAAAAACAAAACCTACGCAGCATAGCGTACGCATGCTAAGCCAGGAAGGAGTGAGGCCCGACATTATTGTATGCCGCACTGAAAAACCATTGAGTGAAGAGATCAAAAGAAAGATCGCATTGTTTTGCAACGTAAAACCCAATGCAGTAATAGAAGCCATGGATGCCGGAACTATTTACGAAGTTCCGTTAAAAATGTTGCAGGAGGGCCTTGATGTAATTGTGTTGAAGCGACTACAAATAAATGGTTACGCTGCTCCCGAATTAAGTAAGTGGAGGGCATTTTTAGATAAACTCAATTATCCCAAGAGCAGGGTTACCATAGGCCTTATCGGAAAATATATTGAACTGCAGGATGCTTATAAATCTATCCTGGAAGCCTTTATTCATGCCGGCGCAGTAAATCAATGCAAAGTGCAGATCGTGAACATTCATAGTGAATATATCACGGAAGAAAATGTGGCAGAAAAATTTAAAGACCTTGATGGATTGTTGGTAGCGCCGGGTTTTGGATCAAGGGGTGTCGAAGGTAAGATTACAGCCGTAAAATATGCCCGTGAGAATAAATTGCCATTTTTCGGCATTTGCCTCGGTATGCAGATGAGTGTGATAGAGTTTGCACGTAATGTAATTGGTTGGAGAGATGCCCATTCTACCGAGATGGAAGCCAATACCGCTTACCCGGTAATTGCATTAATGGAAGAGCAGAAAAAGATCAGGAAAAAAGGTGGAACCATGCGTTTGGGTGCTTACCCCTGCGAAATTATGCCGGGCAGTTTGGCGAACCGTATTTATGGTACTACCAAAATCAGCGAACGTCACCGCCATCGCTGGGAGTTTAATAATAGTTACCTCGCTGATTTTGAAAAAGCAGGAATGATACCAAGCGGTAAAAACCCGCAGACGGGTTTGGTCGAGATCGTAGAACTGCCAAATCACCCGTTTTTTATCGGCGTGCAATATCATCCTGAATTAAAAAGTACGGTAGAGGAACCACATCCTTTATTTGTAAATTTTGTTCAGGCGGCTAAATGGTTTTCAGATACAAAGGCAGGTAATGTGGCAGTGGCTCAGCCAGCATAAAAAAATAAATTCGTGTAATAAGGAATGGAGAAGCTTAGCATGGAAGCCCTCAATCGAAAATCAGTTGAGGAATTCAAAAGATCAGAAAAGACGCCGGTGATTGTGGTGTTGGAAAACATCCGCAGTTCTTATAATGTAGGCAGCGTTTTTCGCACCGCTGATGCTTTTTTGCTGCAAGCCATTTACCTTACAGGATACACCGGCACGCCACCTCACAAAGAAATCCGTAAAACAGCCCTGGGAGCGGAAGATACTGTAGAATGGAAACATTTCGCTACAGCTGCCGAAGCCATTGAGCAGCTTCGCTGGCAGGGATACAAAGTGTATGCAGTGGAACAGGTAAGCAATAGCTTATCATTGGAGCAGGTAAGTTTTGGGGCGAATGAAAAAATTGCCGTTGTTTTGGGTAATGAGGTAACAGGTGTGGAGTTGGATACCATTAAACAATGCGATGGCTGCATTGAAATTCCACAGTTGGGAATGAAACATTCTTTAAACATAGCTACTGCCGCAGGTGTGGTATTGTGGGAAATCGTGAGGACCCGGATGAAAACAAATGCTCAATAATTGAACATTGAACATTGAATATTGATTATTGAATATTTTTGAATGAGCACCGTAAAAAATTATCTCTCTCTTATAAAGTTTTCTCATACCATTTTTGCAATGCCCTTTGCGTTGATTGGATTTTTTTTGGGCCTATTCACCGGATTGATTACACGAGATAGGGATGTCTCACCATTTCCCGGAATTCATATTCAACACCCGCTATATTCATCTTTTAATTTTCAGCAAGTAGGATTGATATTGCTGTTGGTCATTCTATGCATGGTCTTCGCCCGATCTGCCGCCATGGCTTTCAATCGCTACCTCGACAGGAAATTTGACGAAAAAAATCCAAGAACAGCTATCCGGGAAATTCCATCAGGGATCATCACGCCCAAAAATGCATTGACGTTTACCATTATCAATTGTGTGTTGTTCATCGCTACCACTTATTTTATCAACCCCATTTGTTTTTACTTATCACCGGTCGCTTTGTTCGTGGTGTTGTTTTATAGTTATACAAAACGATTTACAGCGCTATGCCACCTGGTGTTGGGCCTGGGTTTGAGCCTTGCACCTATAGGCGCATACCTGGCTGTAACCGGCAGGTTCGACTGGCTTCCATTATTATTTTCCTTTGCGGTTATTTTTTGGGTAAGTGGTTTTGATATCATTTATGCCCTGCAGGATGAAGACTTTGATAAGAACCACCAGTTACATTCCATTCCTGCTGCACTGGGCAAAAAAAGGGGATTAAGAGTATCTGAGCTACTGCACGTGTTGAGTGCAGCAGCAGTGATCGGTGCCGGGTTCTATGGCAATTTTGGCTGGCTGTACTGGGTGGGTGTTGCGGTATTTGTGAGCATGTTGATCTACCAGCATTCTGTTGTAAAACCGAATGACCTGCGGCGGGTGAACCTGGCATTCATGACTGCCAACGGTATTGCGTCGGTGGTATTTGCTGTGTTCGTAATTTTAGACCTGTTCATTCATTAATTTTTCACTGAAGCAGCTTAAGGTATGGCAAGGATCATGGCAATAGATTATGGAGGAAAACGTACCGGCATTGCCGTAAGCGATCCGTTGCAGATCATCGCCACCGGCCTCACCACGATCGATTCAAAAGAACTGATCCCTTTCCTTAAAAAATATTTTGCCACAGAGCAGGTGGAGCAGGTAATAATCGGCATGCCCAAAAACTGGGATGAATCTGATACCCATGGCACACCGTTGGTACAGGCAGCCATTAAAAAAATAAGGAAGGAATTTCCAGCCATGCCTTTGAAAGAGGTAGATGAACGATTTACTTCTAAAATGGCCAAAGATGCCATGCTACAAATGGGGCTAAAAAAGAAAGAACGCCGTGATAAAAAACTGGTAGATGAAATTGCAGCCACTATTATGCTGCAGGAATATATGGGTATCAGCCCTCTTTAACAGTGTATGTAAGGCCGTTTCAGCCAATCGTCTTAACTTTGCATCCAATTTATTTTTGATTATGATTTTACCCATCGTGGCTTATGGTTCGCCGGTTTTAAGGAAAGTGGCCCAGGATATTGACGCAGATTATCCTCAATTGGAAGAGTTGCTGGAAGATATGTGGGAAACCATGTACAACAGTAATGGAGTAGGCCTGGCAGCTCCGCAGATCAATAAAGATATCCGCATTTTTGTAATGGATAGCGAACAGATTTTTGAGAATGAAGAGGACGATGACGATTTGGATTATCCTGACAGGCCGGGCTATAAAGGCGTTTTTATCAATGCCCATATTGTGGCGCTGGATGGAAAAGACTGGAGCTATAATGAAGGCTGCCTCAGTATTCCAAAAGTGAGAGAAGATGTGATGCGCAAAGAATCTGTCACATTGAAATACATGGACGAAAATTTTGAGCCGCAGCAGAAAACCTTTATTGGCCTCACTGCCCGCATCATCCTTCATGAATACGACCACCTGGAAGGGAAGTTGTTTATTGATTATATGCGGCCCTTAAAAAGAACGTTGATCAAAAGAAAGCTGGATGATATCAGCAAAGGAAAAGTGAATGTGGATTACAGGATGATATTCCCTAAATAATCTTACCATTTCCTTAAAGGCTATTAGTAATATTTTTGCAGGTATGAAATTAATATTTATGCCTGCATTTTTTTTGCTGGTATTTATTACAGGTTTTGCGCAACAACCGGTTGATACAGCTTTCGACGGAAAAAAGGTGATCACACTTAGTGCTGTAGTGGTAGACAAACAACTCAATGTTCCGGCTTTTATTAATAAAATTAAAAGTGATACGAGCTATTACAAAGCTTTTAAAAACCTGCGCATTGTAGGATTTACCGCCATTAACGACATCAGGATGAATAAAAAGAATGGCGACTTAAAAGCTTCTTTGTATAGTAAAACAAAGCAGGTGCGACAAAACAACTGCCGCTCTATGCAGGTGCTGGAAGAAAAATTTACCGGCGATTTTTACACCCGCAATCAAGCTTACAATTATTACACCGCACAGATGTATGCGTCTTTATTTTTTACGCCAAGCCCTGTGTGCAACGAAACCAACATTGTATCCGGTGTTGAATTTGACCTTGCTGGCAAAAGAGGTATTGAAAAACATAAAGAACAATTGAAGATGCTGTTCTTTAATCCGGGCAAAAGAATCAAGGGCCTTCCATTTATGAGCAGCAAGACGGCCATTTACGACGATGACCTTGCTGATAGCTACGATATGAGCATCGACGTGCAGGAAAAGAATGGCCAGCTTTGCTGGGTGTTTATCCAAAAAGTGAAACCTGGCCACCAGGGAAAAGTAGTAGTGGATGAAATGACGACCTGGTTCAATGATCAAAGCTTTGAAGTGGTTGCCCGCAACTATTCGCTCAGCTACGATGCCGGGGTATATGATTTTAAGGTAAATATGCAGGTGGAAATGACAAAATTTGGTGAACTCACCGTGCCCTCCGTTATCCGCTATGTGGGCAACTGGAAGGTAATTTCCAAAAAGCGGGAAAGGGGCATCTTCACCGCCACTTTATCGCAGTTTGAATAAACTGGTATTGGGTTTGTTATAATGCAGCTATGACATTATCCCAGCAAGTAGCTTTACTATTTATTATTGCCATCCCCATTGCCTGTATTGCATGGACGGTAACCCACGAAGAAGTGTTCAGGGAGTTGAGAGAGTTTTGTGTAAAAAAATCGAAGACGGGGCGCAGCATTTTTCAACGCAAGATCTTTTACCTCTTTACCTGCGAGTATTGTTTCAGCCATTATATCAGCCTTTTCTTTTTGATCGTTTGCGATTACACACTGGTATTTGATGACTGGCGGGGTTATCTTATTGGCTTTTTTGCATTGGTGTGGGTGGCAAATATCTACATGAGTTTATTTGCCCTGGTGAGGGTGGGGATGAAGGAGAAAAAAATGGAAGCTGATATTAAAGAAGAAGAGCTCAAAGAAATTAAAACGGAAGACAAAAAAGCAAACCACTGATCAGGGCCTTATTTTATCCAGCAGACTTTCTAATCCATTAATTTTTATTTCATAAATGGTTTCCAGCATTACGCCGAGCTTGCCTTTGGGAAATCCCTTTCGTTTAAACCATTCCAGGTAGCTTACAGGCAATTGTTTGAGCACCGTGCCTTTGTATTTTCCAAAAGGCATTTTCAGCGTTACAATATCTATTAGTATCTGCCCATCGGGCATGGGTGGTTGTTCCATCGCTAACATTATCTTCCTACAGCGGGAATAGTTGCAAGACTTTCGTTACCATCGCTCCCTACTGATTGCACCGCAAAAAAATAATTGTCTTTGGAGTAGGGTAGAATCATATCGGTTGCCGTAGTGAATATTTTCTTTTCCCACACAGCACTGGTGGTTTGGCGTACCAACACATAATAACCCTTTACACTGCCCGTTGCCGGGGCAGTCCAATAAATCCTGCTGGTATTGCCTAATTTTTTCACATCGAGCTTCGCCTCTGCCGGCGCAAGGGGAGCTTTCCCCAGGTTTGCAAGGCCGCTGAGGTTAACTGCAGTATTCTTAGTGAGGGAGTAAAAAATCAATAATTCTGGGAGG
>CBFGLL010000083.1:0-8722 GCA_965649585.1 uncultured Chitinophagaceae bacterium
CCCAGCATGATTGATGTGATCTTAAAAATGGCTGCCTATACATACGGTCCATTGCTGGGATTATTTGCTTTCGGTATCCTTACAAGGCGGCAGGTGAAAGATTCGCTTGTGCCAATGATCTGTATTGCATCGCCGCTTATCTGTTTGCTGATAGAATGGATAACTCCTAAGTTTATTCCAGGGTTCAAACTCGGTCCGGAACTTTTAGTGATCAATGGTTTGCTCACTTATATAGGGCTGTACCTGGTATCACATAAAACGATGGAAAAATAAACCGTTTGTTCATGTTGCTGGTAAACGAAAAAGCTGAACAATATGCCGAGCGATTCTCAACTCAACAGGATGAATTGCTGCATCGTGTAATTGAATATACCAAAGCGCATCATAAACATGCGCACATGCTGAGTGGCAGTACGCAGGGAAAACTGCTGGAATTTTTCAGCAGAATGTTAAAACCTTTTAAAATTTTAGAAATAGGCACTTTTACCGGCTTTAGTGCGTTGTGCCTTGCAAAGGGTTTAGAAGAGGGAGGGGAACTGCATACCATCGAACTAAGAGAAGAAGATGCAGTAACAGCAAAGGGTTTTTTTGATCAGTCGCCCCAGGCAGCACGGATTTTTCTGCACCTGGGTGATGCCCGGCAGATTATTCCTTCGCTTGAAAAAACCTGGGATCTCGTATTTATAGATGCCGATAAAACGAGCTATATTGAATATTACGAGTTAACTTTGCAAAGACTTTCTCCCCATGGCTATATCATTGCCGACAACGTATTATTTCATGGGGATGTGTTGGAAGAAAGCATCAGTGGGAAAAATGCCAAAGCTATTCATGCCTTCAATGAACATGTGAAAAATGATGCAAGAGTAGAACAAGTAATGCTTACCGTTCGTGACGGATTAACCATAATAAAAAAGAAATAAGGAATGAAGAAAACAATTGTTTCGCTGGTTTGTTTTTTTGGGCTCTTCTATACCCAGGCACAAAAAATGACACCGCAGGAATATATTGCTACTTACAAAGACGCTGCCATTGCACAAATGAAGCGCCTGGGTGTACCTGCATCCATCATTCTTGCTCAGGGATTACTGGAAACAGAATGTGGCAATAGTGACCTGGTAAAAAGATCTAACAACCATTTTGGCATTAAATGTAAAAGCACCTGGACAGGTGAAAGTGTGCGCCATACCGATGATGCGCCTAATGAATGTTTCCGCAAGTATGCCAGCGCTATGGATAGCTATAAAGATCATAGCGATTACCTGTACAATACCCCCAGGTATGCATCCCTGTTTCAACTGGCATCCACTGATTACAAGGGTTGGGCTTACGGGTTGAAAAAAGCGGGCTATGCCACTAATCCCCGCTACCCGCAGATTTTGATAAGTAATATTGAAAAATATAACCTGCAGCAGTACAACGAACCTGGTGCTGCCGTTTTTGTACGAGAAGACATTGCATCAATGAAAGAAGCCGCAGCTCCTCCGGCAGTTAGTACCCCACCCGCAGCTGAAAAAAAGGATGCAAATATTTTCCAGAAATTATTCTCTGATAAAAAAACAAAGAACAACCAACTTTTCAATCGATTAAAAGCGGTGATGGCATTCAGCGGAAAACCTTTATTGGCAATTGCTACCGATAATGATATTGCATTGGTAAAGCTGTTGGAATATAATGACCTTGCTACAGATGGATTATTGCAGGAAGATCAATGGATCTATCTTGAGAAAAAACACAAGGAAGGTAACAGGGACAGTTACACGGTAACAGAAGCTGAATCCTTATACAGTATATCTCAAACAAACGGGGTACAACTGCAAATGATTGCGCAATACAATGATCTTCCCCTCAATGCCCAGCTTAAACCAGGCGCTGTAGTGAGGTTACGCCCCGGGGTTAACGTAGCCCCTGTGAACCAGGACTCGAAGCTGATGGCAAAAACGCATAAAGTACAACCCAAAGAAGGTTTGTATGGGATATCAAAAAAGTACAACGTTTCGGTAGCTGATCTTAAACAATGGAATCAATTGAACAGCGATAATTTGCAGCCCGGGCAGGAATTAATCATAGGAAAATAAACAGCATGGAATCAATAAGGGTAAACGATAAATCATTTGTACCATATCTTACCGTGGACCAGATTGATGAACAAATCAGTAGGGTAGCGGCGGAGATCAACAGGGATTATGCAGGTAAGGATCCTTTGTTTATCGCCATTTTGAATGGTTCTTTTATGTTTGCTTCCGACTTGTTTAAAAAGTTAACCTGCAACCCGGAGATCTGTTTTATCAAACTAGCCTCTTACGAAGGAACTAAAAGTACCGGGAAAGTAACCACGTCTATTGGTTTGGATGCCCAGCTAAAAGGAAGACATGTTGTAATACTGGAAGATATTGTTGATACAGGAAAAACCTTGTTTGAGTTTTTGCCGCAGCTCACCGACAGGCAACCGGCTTCGTTAAAAATTGCCACCCTGCTTCACAAACCAGACGCTTTACAGCATCCTGTAAAAATAGATTACCTTGGTTTTTCGGTACCGAATAAATTTTTGTTGGGTTATGGGTTAGATTATGACGGACTTGCCCGTAACCTGAAAGAAATATACCAGCTTACGGGAGGATAAGGAGGAAGAGACAGTACCACATTACTGGCAACCACAATTCTGTTAACTTTGAAGAAGTTGATCCTATATTGCTTGCTGCTTTGCTTTGCAAATTTTGCATATGGGCAATTTTATCTTCGGGGCGAAGTAAAATCCGATAAAGGTATCCCGCTTCAAAACGTAAAGATCTTCGTACACTCTTCCCGCACTTTATTCCACTCAGGTACTTATGGAGCTTTTGGTTTTACAGTGAACCAGGCCTACGATTCCCTCACTTTTTCGATGGAAGGTTATGATACCAAAACCATTTTTGTAAAAACTTCTGATCAGCAAACTGTTGTTCTCAAAACCTCGGCAGATTTTTTAACGATGGGAAAGCATAAGCTGCTTTCTTTTGTAAAGAGCGATGCCCAGTCAGATAAGTATCGCTGGTTTGCAGGCGACGAATCCTATTTTCAACTGGTTGAGAATAACTATATACATGCCGCCAGGTATCCCTTTACCGGCTTTACTTTAAATATTAATACCGCCTCCTATAGCAATGTGCGGCGCTTTTTAAATGGGAACAGTGCGGTGCCTCCGGATGCGGTGAGGGTGGAAGAAATGGTAAATTATTTCAACCTTTATTACCAGGAGCCCGATTCAGGACAGGTATTTAAAATCCGCACACAAATGAGTTCCTGCCCATGGGATCCCCCCAGGCAGTTGTTGTACATTAATGTAAATGCAAAAAAGCTCAATCTCGATATGGTTCCCCCGAGCAATTTTGTTTTTTTAATTGATGTATCCGGTAGTATGGATTCTGAAGAAAGATTGCCTTTGCTGAAATCAGGATTTCAGTCGCTGGTGAAAAATTTAAGGCCGGTAGATACCATTTCAATTGTGGTTTATGGAGGTGGAGTGGGCATTTGGTTGCCACCAACTTCGGGGTCAGATAAAGAAAGGATTTATACAGCAATCGAATCTTTATATGCATCAGGGGATACTCCGGGGGAATCGGCCATCAGGACTGCTTACAAACTGGCCGAAAGCACTTTTATTAAAGGAGGAAACAACAGGGTGATACTAGCCACCGATGGTGATTTTAACGTGGGTGAAACCTCCGAAAAAGCGCTGGATGAACTCATCACCAAACAAAAACAATCGGGCGTGTTCCTTACCTGCCTTGGTGTGGGCAAAGGAAATTTTAAAGACAGCAAATTGCAGACACTTGCCAATAAAGGAAACGGGAATTATGCATACCTGGATGATGAAGCAGAAGCGCAAAAGGTAATGGTGAAAGAACTTACCCAAACTTTTTATGCCGTGGCAGACGATGTTAATATGAACATTGTTTTTAACCCTGCCATGGTAAAAGAGTACAGGCTTATTGGATTCGATAATAAAAAAGATGCACTTACCGATATGAAGAGCGACCTTGAGGGAGGCGAAATTGGCAGCGGTAACAGTACTGTGGCGATTTTTGAAATTATACCCACAGATCAAAACAGGTTGACTACAGGCACCGAAGTGTCTGAAGACATTGCGACCATTTATCTGAAATATGGCTTGTGTAATGATAGCTCAACCAGTGTTATTAAGTACCCGGTGATCAATAATTACAGGTCATTCAATGAATTGCCGTCAGACCTTCGTTTTTTAACAACCGTAGCTGTTTTTGGTTTGAAATTAAAAAACTCAAAATACCTGCCCGAAATGGAATGGCAGGTGCTGCATCATATGGCACAGTCCTCCGCTAATAAAGATGACTATCTCCAAAACGAGTTTATCAATATGCTGTCTAAAGCCCAGAAAATATATCCCGAAAAGAAGAAGAAAAAATCTAAAAAGAGTTAATCCTTGCCTCGCCCTGTAGTTAAATTAGTACCAAGTGCTGCAGACCGGTTGCTCGACCGGCTGGCGATAGTTCTGTTATTATTACTCATTGCAGGTACCGTATATTCTTACTTTCAATTACCTGATATCATTCCCATTCATTTTGACGCAGCAGGAAACCCGGATAGTTATGGTAATAAAGCCACCCTGTTTTTGTTGCCGGGTATCGCTATACTAATGTTCCTTTTTATCAGCTACATCAATACACATCCCGAGTGGTTTAACTATGCCGTGCAGATAACCGCTGAAAATGCGAGGGAACAGTATAGCAATGCCTGCAGAATGTTGCGGTTATTAAAAGTAAGCATCATGCTCATCTTTTTAATTATAGTAGCCTGTAGTTATTTAGTGGCAACAGAATCCCTCAGCAAATTGCCGGCGGGTATTATATTTATTATTATTGGCCTTGCTGTTGGTCCTGTGTTGATTCATTTGATACGCTCTTCCAAAAAACAATAAACATAAAAAAGCCCATCCTTCAAAAGAATGGGCTGTATACATTTTTCAGAAATGTTTTACTTAACCTCGGTTGCGTCGTTCAATTCAGCGTCTACCAAAATGCGGCCGCAGTTTTCGCAAACCATTACTTTTTTACGCAGTTTAATTTCACTTTGTTTTTGAGGAGGAATAGCGTGGAAACAACCGCCACAGGCATCTCTCTCAATAGGAACTACTGCCAGGCCATTACGGAAATTTTTGCGGATACGATCGTAGCTCAGCAATAAGCGCTCTTCCACATGGCCTCTTGCATCTTCAATTTCCTTGTTGTAATGTTTTTCTTCTTTTTCTGTTTCACCAATGATCTTTTCCAATTCACCTTTTTTGGTGCTCAGGTTAGATTCTTTAGATGCCACCGCCTTCTTTGCGCTTTCTAATTGTTTTGCTTTTTCTGCTATTTCTTCGGTGGCGTCTTTAATGTGTTTTTCGCACAACTTCTCTTCCAGTTGTTGCAGTTCAATTTCTTTATTGATAGCTTCAAACTCACGGTTGTTCTTTACGTTTTCACTTTGCTTCTCGTATTTTTTAATGAGCGCCTGTGCTTCTTTAATGCCTTCTTTTTTTTGCTCAATAAATTCTGTGATCCCGTTGATCTCTTCTTCTACCCTTGTTTGCCTTGCATGCAAACCTTCAATTTCATCTTCCAGGTCTTTTACCTCCATCGGCAATTCGCCTTTCAAAATTTGGATCTCATCCAGCTTGCTGTCAATTTTTTGCAAGCGCACCAACGATGTTAATTTTTCCTCAACCGAGAATTCTTTAACTGAAGCCATATTGATTTTTTATTTTTTGTTTACCGGCAGCATACCATTGGTCAGCATTGTTGTGTCACTCACTTGTACCAAAAATCTTCGATCAGCAATTAAGTGAAATAATGCACTGGGTTGGTATTTACGCCCGTTTTAAGGACGGCAAAGTTAGGGAATTTTTCCCTCAAAATGTCAAACAACAGGTCTATGGTGAACTGCTCACTCTCATAGTGGCCAATATCGGCCAGGAGCATCTGGTCTTCGGCATCAAAGAATTCGTGGTATTTGATATCACCGGTAATATACATATCAGCCCCTGCCGCCAGGGCGGCCCCGGTTAAAAAGCTGCCTGCGCCCCCACAGAGTGCTACCTTTTTCACGGGTTTACCCAAAAGCCGGGTATGTTTTATGGCCGGAATTTTAAATATTTGCTGGAGTTTTTTTAATATTTCAGATTCTGTTAATGCGTCGGGCAGTTCACCTACGATGCCGCTGCCCGTTTGCTGGTAGCTATTGGCAAGAGGATAAACATCATAAGCCACTTCTTCATAAGGATGATTCGCCTTCATCGCCTGTAAAATGCTACCCTGTAACCAGGCAGGGAAAATCACTTCCACTTTTGTTTCCGGTTCAGCATGTCTTTTCCCTTTTTCTCCCAGGTGGGGGTTGGCATTTTCCCCCGGGAGGTAGGTGCCCACTCCCTCCGAAATAAAACTGCATTCGCTGTAATTGCCAATGTCGCCAGCCCCTGCAGCAAAAAGAGCAGCCATCAACCTGCCTTTATCGCCGGTGGGTACAAACACCGACAATTTCTGGAGCAGCCCTTTTTTAGGCGCCAGTATTTTCCGGTTCACCAAGCCAAGCAGGTCGGCCATTTTTCCACTCACCCCGCTCATCACATTATCCAGGTTGGTATGGATTGCATAAATGGCAATATCATTTTTAATGGCAGCAATTACAGTTTGTTCCACGTAGTTTTTGCCGTTGATTTTTTTCAACCCTTTAAATACGATAGGATGATGGGCAACGATAAGATTGCAATTTCTTGCCATAGCATCTTTAACCACGCTTTCTGTTGCGTCAAGACAAACTAAAACTCCTGAACATTCCCAACCGCCGCTACCGGTAATCAGTCCCGCATTATCATAATCTTCCTGCAAGGTGGGCGGGGCAAGCTGCTCCAGTGCAGTAATTATTTCTTTTATTTGCATAGTGAGTTTAAAATCTTGGTAAAGTAACAGCAAAACCAGCTTTTATGGAACAATTATCTGGTTTACATTGGCTGGCATCCTTTATTTTCATTTCATTTAGTTTACGCTATAGACTGCTATCATGTCTTTATACGAACAATACAAAACCACGCTTCAAAAAATTGCCGATGTAAAATATGCATCGGCAGTTTTACAATGGGACCAGGAAACCTATATCCCCGCAAAAGGCGGGGCAAGGAGGGGCACTCAAATAGCTACTTTGAATGAACTGGCGCATGAACAATTCACCAGCGAAGCTTTTGGCGATTTTTTGCAGGAGCTGCTTTCAACCAACAAACTTTCGGATAAGGAACGGAAGAATGTTGAATTGAGCTTGTATGATTACAACAAAAGCAAAAAACTGCCTGCTGGTTTTGTACGTGAAATGAGCGAGGCAGTCAATAAAAGCTTTTATGCCTGGATACAGGCCCGGAAAGAAAATGATTTTGCCGGCTTTGCCGAACCATTGGATACCATCATTGGTCTCAAAAAACAAGAAGCTGAATTGTTAGGTTATGAGCAGCATCCTTACGATGCCCTCATGAATGATTATGATCGGGGACTTAACACAAAAGATACCGACGCATTATTTGCTTCCTTGAAACCGCAGTTGGGTTCATTGATCGATAAAATAAACAATGCTCCACAGGTTGATAACAGCTTTTTGTCTCAACATTTCGAAAAAGGAAAGCAATGGGAACTCGGAATGGAAGTGTTGCGAAGAATGCATTTTGATTTTAATGCCGGCCGGCAGGATATCAGCGAGCATCCCTTTACTACCAACTTTAATAGCATGGATGTAAGGGTAACTACCCGAATTGATGAAAATGATTTCGGTAATATGCTCTGGAGCTGCATTCATGAGGGAGGACACGCCTTATACGAACAGGGATTGCCTGAGGAAGAATATGGCTTACCACTCGGTGAATATTGCAGCCTCAGCATCCATGAAAGCCAGAGCAGGTTATGGGAAAATCATATCGGCAGGGGATTGCCATTCTGGGAGCACAATTACGAGCTGGTTAAAGATATTTTTCCAAAGCAGTTTGAAAATATTTCCCTGGAACAATTTTACAGGGGCATCAATAAAGTTGAGCCATCTTTAATAAGAACGGAAGCTGACGAGCTTACCTATCATTTTCATGTGATGATCCGGTATGAAATAGAAAAAAAACTTATAGAAGGTAGTATTGCAGCCAGGGATATTCCTGCCACCTGGAATGAATTATACCGGCAATACCTGGGACTTACCGTTCCCGACGATAAGAGGGGCTGCCTGCAGGACGTGCACTGGAGCCACGGCAGTTTTGGTTATTTTTCCACATATAGTATTGGTAGTTTGTACGCAGCCCAGTTTCATGCAACTATTCAGCGGCAAAACCAGTCTTTAGCTCAGCAAATATCAGGAGGGGATAATACGGGAGTTTTAGGCTGGTTGCAACAACATATTTATCAGCACGGTCGTTATTATAATTCAGCTGAACTGTGTAAACTGGCTACCGGCGAAGTGCTGAATTCGGCTCATTTTATGCAGTATGCCCAACATAAATACTTTGAGATCTATGAAATTTAAACTTGACTTTTTACAACGCTCCCATAAATGGCGGCTCATAGTAGCGCTGGTGATTGCCGTGGGTATACTTGTATTTGAAGGCTGTAAAAAAGGTGACAGCCCAACGGCGCAGGTGTATGAACAATATTTTGAGCAAAACATATTAAACAGTGATTTTGTTGTTCACCTGGCGGTA